>NZ_JBFAJA010000040.1:0-55953 GCF_040654975.1 Dactylosporangium sp. NPDC050588
GCTCGGCGGCGGCGCGGGCGCTGTGTTCCGCGCTGGCACCGCTTCTTGGCCGCGGCGGTGGCTGCTGCTCGGCGGCGCGGCCGCTGTCGCCGCCTCGGTCGCGGCCGCGTTGGCGCTGCTGCCGGGCGGCGACCCGGCGCCGACATCACCCTCGGACGTCTTCACCGGCCTGCCGGCCCACCAGAACCCGTCGGGCGGGGCGTCGCCGTCACCCGGCGCGGCCGGCGCGGTCCGGGGCGAGCTGATGGTCGACGTGCCGCGCCCACCGGCCGCGACCGGCGAGGCCGCCGAGGAGGCCGGCCCCGGCAGGATCGGCCGCCCCCTGGTGCTGCACCTCAGCGTGGACCGGCTGCCGTCACCGTCCTTCGGCGTCACCTACCAGCAACTCGTCCGCGAACGCCAGGAATCCCTCACCTTCCACGGCTCCACCGGCGCCGGCGACCGGCTCACCGGCACCACCGACCAGCTCACCCGCACCACCGACCGGCTCGCGGGCACCACCGTCCGGGTCGGCGTCACCACCCAGGGCTGGGAGCCGCAGATCGGCGCACCCACCCCGGTCACCGTCGCCGGCCGGCCCGCCGTGCTGACCTCCTCCGGCGGCACCACCGTCATCCGCTGGCAGGACGCCGACGGGCTGTGGCTGCAAGTCGTCACCACGCTCGACGAGCCGCGCGCCCTGGTGTTCGCCACCGGGGTGCGCCTCGACCGCGCGTACCGCTGCGTCGTGCCCTACCGGCTCACCAACCTCCCCGACGGCATGCACGCGGACCGCTGCACGATGACGTTCCTCGCCGGCGAGACGCACACCATCCTCGACCTCACCGACGGCACATCCGACCTCAGGCTGACCAGCGTCCCGCCGCAGGCGCCGGCCCGGCTGCCCGCCATGGACACCACGATCGGCGGCCACCCGGCCCGCCTCTCCGAGCGCACCGCCGACGGCCGGCGGATCCTCGAGGTCACCGTCGACGAGGGCGCGGGGGTGCTGCGGGCGACCGCGTCCGGCGCCTACGACGCCGGCGTGGTGCGCTGGATCCTGGACGACTGCGTCTGGACCGGCGGCAACACCGTTGCGGCGTGGCCCGCCAGCCCGCTGCCCTGAGCAGGACGACCGCCGCCGCCACTACGATGCGATCATGGCGCTCCTGCACCGGGCGGACCTGACGCCCACCAAACTCGAACTGCTCAACGCGTGGCTGCCCACCCGCTCCTGGTACGCCGGCCCCGCCGCCCCCGACGTCGCGAAGGTCGGCGCGTTCCGCTTCGACGACCCCGCCGGCGAGGTCGGCATCGAGACGATCCTCGTCCGTGCCGGCGACGGACCGGTCCTGCAGGTCCCGCTCACCTACCGCGGCGCACCGCTCGACGGCGCCGACCGCTGGCTGGTCGGCATCACCGAGCACTCGGTCCTCGGCACTAGGTGGGTGTACGACGCGACCGGCGACCCCGTCTACGCCGCCGCCCTCGCCCGCATCATCCTGACCGCCGAACCCCAGGCCGCCGAGGAGTTCGAGGTCGACGGCGTCCGCCAGGCCCGCCCGAGCGACGTCCAGGCCAACGGCAGCGGCCACGCCGGCGCCGCAGCCCCCGACGCCACCGACATCCTCCACGTGGAGGACGCCGACCCGACCCGCATCGCAACAAGCTCCCACGAACTCACCGTGCTCAGGGTCCTCAAGGACGACGCCCCGACCCCTCCCGGCGCCCCGACCCTCACCGCCGCCTGGGGCGACGTCACGACCCCACGCCTCCTCGCGTACGCCACCGCCAGATAGCCCCTCACCGCCGCCCGTCGCGGCGCGGGTTGCTCTGACCGGCTCGCCCGGTCGTGGGAGTGCGGGTGATCCGACCTCCGAGGCGACGCGGAGGGCGGCGTCCGCGATGCAGGTGTCCTGCACGACCCGCTCACCAGGGTGCGGGTGATGACCGGCCGGCGTGGATGCGAAGCACGCGCGGCGTCACCCGTTCGTCCCGGCGCGGGGCGGGCCACCCGTTCATTCTGGGCGCGGGTGGTTGCCGGCCCGTGGCGGCGCCGTTGTGGGGGATGCTGTCAGGGTGACCGACCTTCGAGTGCTCCGCGGTGGCTCCGGCACCCCGGCGATCCTGCTCCTGCACGGCCTCGGCGCCACCGCCGACGTGTGGGGCGACCTGACCGCCCTCCTCGACACGGCGTGGGTGGCGCCCGACCTGCCGGGACACGGCGGCTCGGGGTGGCTGGAGGAGTACACCTTCGCCGGGGTCGCGGACGCCGTCGCCGGGCTGGTCGACCCGGACGGGACCGTCGTCGTCGGGCACTCGTTCGGCGGGGTGATCGGCCTGCACCTCGCCGACCTGCCCGGGGTGCGGGCGGTCGTCGGGCTCGGCATCAAGGTCGCCTGGACCGCCGAGGAGCTCGCCCGCGCCGCGGCGCTCGCCAGGAAGCCGCCGATCATCCACCCGACCCGCGAGGAGGCCGCAACTCGCTTCCAGCGCGTCGCCGGGCTCGTCGGACTCAAGGATGACGCGCCGGACGCCGCCGTGACCCGTGACGGAGAGGGCTGGCGGAGCACGCACGACCCGCGGACGTTCGCGGTCGGCGAGCCCGGGGTCGCCGCCCTCCTCGCCGCCGCGCGCGTCCCGGTCGTCCTCGCCCGGGGTGAGCACGACCAGATGGTGAGCCACGAGCAGCTCGCGGCGCTCGTCCCGGAGCCGGTCGACCTTCCCGGTCTCGGTCACAACGCCCACGTCGAGGACCCCGCCGCGCTCCTGCCCGTCCTCGCCGTCCCGCGCTGACGTGGACCACCCGCCGGATCGGTGATCTACGATCGGTCCGGTGCGGATCATGACGTGGAACGTGTGGTGGCGGTTCGGCGACTGGCGGGCCCGGCACGAGGCGATCCTCGCCACCCTCCGGTCCGAGCAGCCCGACGTGTGCTGCCTGCAGGAGGCCTGGGCGGTCCGCGGTGGCGAGCACCAGGTCGAGCTGCTGGCGCGGGAGCTCGGCATGCACTGGGCGTTCAGCGGCTCGCCGATGCCGGGGCGGTGGCACGACCGGATCGGCGACACCACCGTCGATGTCGGCAACGCGGTGCTGAGCCGGTGGCCGATCGGTGCGACCGCGATCGGGGACCTCGGCGGCGAGGGCCGGACGGTGCTGCACGCCCGCATCGACGCTCCCGACGGTCCGGTGCCGGTGTTCACCACCCACCTGGACTCGCCGCCCGGCGGCTCCGCGGCCCGGTGCGCGCAGGTCGAGCGGCTGGTGCCGTTCGTGGCCGAGCACCGCGTCCCGGAGCACCCGCCGGTGCTCACCGGGGACTTCAACGCCGAACCCGAGTCCGACGAGATGCGGCGCGTGGGCGGACACCTCACCGCGCCGGCAGTGCCGGGCCTGGTGCTGGTCGACGCGTGGCGGTACCACGGCCGCAACGACCCAGGGTGGACCTGGGACCGCCGCAACCCGCACGTCACTTGCCACGCGACGCCGAACGCCCGGATCGACTACGTCCTGGTGGGCCTGCAAGGCCCGGGCCGTGGGTCTGTCGAGGGCGTCCACCTGGCGGGCACCGTCCCCCATGACGGCGTCTGGCCGTCGGACCACTTCGCCGTCGTCGCCGACCTGCGCTGATGCGGGCGACGCCAGGATCAGCGTCGCCCGCACCGTCGGCGTCGACCCGGAACGCGGCCGGCTGGGCGCACCGGCCTGCGCGCCGCCGCCGCTGACCGGTCGGCTACGAGACCACCGACCGCGCGGCGACGGAGACGGCGGCCTCGGCGAACGCGCGGATGACCGGGTGGCAGCGGGAGCCGTCGCCGGCCAGTTCGGGCTGGAACAGGGTGCCCATCATGAACGGGTGGCCGGCCAGCTCCGCGACCCGCACCTGGCCCTCGTCGTCGAAGCCGGTGAAGCGCAGCCCGTGCCTGGTCAGCTCCGGCAGGAAGGCGTGGTCCAGCCCGTACCCGCAGTGGTACCGCTCGATCGAACGCTCAACCCCGAAGATGCGCTCGGCGAGCGAGCCGGGGGTCAGGTTGACCGCGCCCTCGTGGCCGACGAGCGAGCAGGCGAGGGGGACGATCAGCTGCAAGCCGGCGTCGGGCTCGGACTCGCCGTGCCGGGCGTCGGCGATGCCGCAGACCGTGCGGGCGAACTCCAGCAGCAGGTGCTGAAAGCCGCCGCACGTGCCGAGGAACGCGATGCCGTGCTCCCGGGCGGCCCGCACGGCGTGCAGGGCGCCCTCCTCGCTGAGATACGGGCTGCCCGGTAGCAGCCAGACGCCGTCGAACCCGGCGAGGTCGGTCGCCGCGGCGTCGGGTGTCGGGATCCAGTACGCGTCGACGCCGATGCCGTGCTGCGCGCGGAGGACGTCGAGCAGCCCCGGAATCCGGGAGTGGGAACGGACGTGCAGGGAACGGTCGCCCACCAGGGCGATGCGGGCGGTGCGGGTCTCGGTCATGCGTCCACTGTCCCGTGACCGGTGTACATCAGTCCAACAACTGATTCGCGTAGCAGGATAAGCAATACTGATGGCGTGGATCCGCACCTGCTGCGCACGTTCGTCGCGGTCGCGAGCGCCGGGTCGTTCTCCGCCGCGGCGCAGGAGCTGGGCTACACGCAGTCCGCCGTGTCGCAACAGATCGCCGCGCTCGAGTCCGACCTGGGTACCACCCTGCTGCACCGGCGACCGGTCGCCCCGACCGACGCGGGCGCGCGGCTGCTCGAGCACGCCGGCCCGATCCTGCTTCGGTTGAGCGCAGCCCGCGCCGACGTGATCCGCCTGTCGGGCCAGCCCGCCGCGACGGTCGTGCTCGGCGCCACGCCGTTCGCCGGCAGCGCGCGGGCCGCCGCGGTCCTCGCCGAGGTGCAGCGGGCCATGCCCCGCGTGCGGTTCACGCTGCTGCTGGCCGGCCGCGACGCCGTGGCCACCGGCGTCGCCACCGGGACGCTCGACGTCGGACTCGTCGACGGCGTGACAGCACCCAGCGACCCGTTGCCGCTGCCCGACGCAGGGCAGTTGGCGGCGTCGGTACTGGCGGAGTCCGCCGCCCTGGTCGCGTTCCCCACCGGTCACCCGCTCGCCGGCCGAGCATCCGTCGGCCTCGCCGACCTGTCCGACGCGACGTGGATCGACGCGCCCGACGTCGCCACGCCACTGCCGCAGCTGCGGGCGCTGGCGCACAGCGGCGGGTTTCGTGAACGGTTCACCTACCAGGGCACCGACACCGGCGGGCTGCTCGCGCTCGTGGCCGCGGGCGCGGGCCTGGCGCTGCTGCCCGGCCCGCTGACCCACCCGGGCGTCGCCGGCGTCCCGGTGACAAGGCCGCGACTCGTGCACCGCACGGAGCTCGTCCACGGCTCGCTCACCCCACCGGCCCGCGCCCTCGCCGAGGCGCTGCGACCCTGACCTGTCCCGCCGCGTGGACGCTGGTCGCGTCGCGCCGGCTGCTTGTCGTCGCATGGCCATTGGGTCGTCGACGGCTCGTTCACCTCGCGGGCCTGCGTCCTCGCTGAGGCGCTGCGATTCCTGGCTCGTTCCGCCGTGTGGACGCTGGTCCTTGCCGCGCCGGCTGCTTATTCGTCGCATGGCCATTGGGTCGTCGACGGCTCGTTCACCTCGCGGGCCTGCGTCCTCGCTGAGGCGCTGCGATTCCTGGCTCGTTCCGCCGTGTGGACGCTGGTCCTCGTCGCGCCGGCTGCTTATTCGTCGCATGGCCATTGGGTCGTCGACGGCTCGTTCCGCCGGCCCGCGCCCGCGTCCTCGTCGGGGCTCCGCCGAGGCTCTGCGAGCCTGACTCGTTCCGCGCTCGTTTCGCCCGTGTGGACCCCGGTCCTTGCCGCGCCGGCCATGTTCGTCGCATGGCCATCGGATCGTCGACGGCTCGTTGACCTCGCGGGCCTGCGTCCTCGCTGAGGCGCTGCGATCCCTGACTCGTTCCGCCGCATGGACGCCGGTCCTCATCGTGCCGGCCGCTCATCCGCCGCATGGCCGTCATTGCATCGGGCTTGCGGTCGCTGCGCCAGTGGGTCGAGATGATTGTCGTGTCGGGCTTGCCGCCGTCGGACGGGTGTCGGTCGTCGTTGCACCGGGCTTGTGGTCGCTGCGCCGGTGGGTCGAGATGATTGTCGTGTCGGGCTCGTGGCCGTCGGACGGGTGTCGGTCGTCGTTGCATCAGGCTTGCGGTCGCTGCGCAGGTTGGTCCAGACCGTTGGCGCTGCGGGGGCCGTTCAGTGACGCACGGGGCACCGGAAACCGCAAGGTCAGGCCGTCGTTGCGCGGTACACGCGCCGATGCCGCGAAGGGGGTCAGTCGTCGCCGGCGACGGTGAGGTGGGGTTCGGGGCCGGCGCAGGTCACCTCGGCGCGCACGTCGCCGCCGCCGCTGCGCGCCTTGAACCGCAGCGACGCGACCGCCGCCGGTCCCCGCTGCACGTGGTCGGTCTCGAAGCCCGAGTTGGGTGTCCACGACCGCAGTGTGACCAGCCCCACGTCGCACACCGCGACGATCGTCCCGGCCGAGGTCGTCAGGGCCCGAACGACCCCGCTCCCGGCCGCGGTCGGGGCCGCCGACTGGCCCGGCGTCCCGTCCGGCGTGACGGGTGGTGTGGCCGGTGACGCGGCCGGGCCCGTCGTGGCGCCGGCCAGCAGCGCGTCGACCTTGGCCTCGCTGTACGGGGTGTCCGACGTGCCGAAGATGCCCTGCCGCATCGATCCGACGGCGCCGGTCGCCACGGCGGTCGCAACGGCCACGGTCGCCAGCCACGCGCTGCCCGCGAGGGCCCACCGGCGGTGCAACGTCGTCCACATGCACACCACTATCCACCGCCGATGGCTAAGGCATGGTTAACCTCTGGCTATGGCGAAGGTGCTGCTCGTGGAGGACGACGGGACCATCCGCAGTGGCGTCGTGCGCGCGCTGACCGAGCGGGGGCACGTCGTCGTGCCCGCCGCGACCGCGATGGACGGGCTCAAGCTCGCCGTCGCGGAGGCGCCGGACGTCGTCCTGCTGGACCTCGGCCTGCCCGACCTCGACGGCCGGGAGGTGCTGCGGATGCTGCGGGCGGTGAGCCGCGTGCCGATCATCGTGGTCACCGCCAGGCGCACCGAGGGCGAGATGGTCCGCGCCCTGGACGCCGGCGCCGACGACTACGTCGTGAAGCCGTACGGGGCCGAACAGATCGACGCCCGGATCCGCGCCGTGCTGCGCCGCGCCGACGGCGGACCGTCCGCACCCGAACGGGATCCCGCGCTCGACGTCGACGGGGTGCGCATCGACCCGCGGGCCAGGACCGCGACGCTCGACGGCGCGCCGCTGGACCTCACCCCGCGCGAGTTCGACCTGCTGTACCACCTGATGACCCGCGCCGGCGAGGTCGTCGGCAAACGCGAGCTGCTCACCGAGGTGTGGCAGGTGCCGTACACGACGGCCGACAAGACCGTCGACGTCCACCTGTCGTGGCTGCGCCGCAAGCTGGGGGAGACCGCCCAGGAGCCGCGCCGCCTGCACACCGTCCGCCGCGTCGGCGTCAAGTTCGGGCTGCAGCGGTGAGGTGGCGCCTGGCGCTGCTCGTCGCGGCCGCGATGACGCTGGTGCTGCTCGCGTTCCTGGTCCCGCTCGCGCTGCTGCTGCGCGGCGTCGCCGCGGACCGGGCCGTCTCGGTCGCCATGACGCAGGCGCAGTCCGTGGGCATCCTCGTGGCCACCGCCGACCCGCAGTCGCTGCGCCTCGCCGTCGAGCAGCTCAACGCCGACCCTTCGCGGCCGGTCAGCGTGTACCAGCCGGACGGCGCAGTCGTGGGCCCGTTCACCGACCGGACCCCGGCGGTGCGGCTCGCCGCCCGGACCGGCAGCTTCTCCGTCGAACACGCCGACGGTCGCGAGGTCCTCGTCGCCGTCCAGGGGCTCCCGCAGGGCACCGCGGTCATCCGGGTGTTCGTCCCGCTGGCCGAGCTGCGCCAGGGCGTGACCCGCGCGTGGCTGGTCCTCGCGCTGCTCGGCGCCGGCCTGCTCGCCGTCGGCGTCGCCGTCGCGGACCGCCTCGCCGTCATGGTCGTGCGCCCGATCCGTTCCCTGGCCGCGGTGTCCGACGCGCTCGCCGGCGGCGACCTCGACCGCCGGGCGCCGGCGTCGTCGGGGCCGCCGGAGGTCCGCGCGGTCGCCACCGCCCTCAACCACCTCGCCGCCCGCATCCGCCACCTCCTGCAGTCCGAACGCGAGCGCGTCGCGGACCTCTCGCACCGCATGCGGACCCCGATGACCGCCCTGCGCCTGGACGCCGAGGGCCTGCGCGACCCCGCCGACGCCGACCGCATCCTCGCCCACGTGGCCGCCCTGGACCGGGCCGTCACCACCGTCATCGAGGACGCCCGCCGCGAGCGTGACGTGCCGTCCTGCGACGCGACCGCGGTCGTCGCCGAACGGGTCCGCTTCTGGACCGTGCTCGCCGAGGACCAGGGCCGCCCGGTCGAGACGGACCTGCCGGCCGGCCCGCTGCCCGTCGCGGTCTCCGCCACGGAGCTGGCGGCGTGCGTCGACGCCTTGCTGGGCAACGTCTTCGCCCACACGGAGGAGGGGGTGGCCCTGGCGGTCACGCTGGACGCCCGCCGCGTCCTCACCGTCCAGGACGCCGGCGCCGGCTTCGACCCGTCCGCGGGCGCCCGTGGCGTCAGCAACGCGGGGTCCACCGGTCTCGGTCTGGACATCGCCCGCCGTACCGCGGAAACCGCCGGCGGAACGCTCACCGTCGACCGCTCACCCCTCGGCGGCGCACGGGTCACGGTGACGCTGGGGGCGTTAACCGAACCTTAGGGTTGCCACAGGCCCCCGCTATCGCGGCGCCCGGCACCGTGGTCAGTGCAAGCACAGCACAACCACGGAGGTGCACGACATGCGCAAGCTCATCATCATCGCCGCGACCGTCACGACGGCCCTCGCCATCGGCGGCACGGCCCTGGCCGCGTCAGGCCCGTCGAACGACGGCCGTCCCGCCCGGGTTTCGGCGTCGCCGTCGACCGACGACAGTGCCTGGCCGTCCCCGTCGATGTCCAGCGACGACCCGACCGCCTCCCCGTCGGCGTCGATGGACGACCACGGCCACCACCCGTCCGCCTCGGCCTCCCCGTCCGCCGACGACCACGGCGGCAACCGCACCACCGGCTCCGGCAACTCGGGCAGCGGCTCCGGAAACAGCGGCAGCGGCAGCGGCGGCTCGGGCAGCGGCCACCGCGGCGGTGGCTCGGACGACGGCCCGGGCCACGACGTCGGCGACGACCACGGCAGCGGTGGCCACGGCTCGGACGACGGTGCGGGCCACGACGCCGGCGACGACCACGGCGGCGGCGGGCACGGCTCGGACGACGGTGCGGGCCACGACGCCGGCGACGACCACGGCGGCCGCCGCTGACCCACCCGGCCACACCCCGTCGGCGCCGCTCACAGTCAGCGGCGCCGGCGGCCGCGGTGCAGGCGTGCCGCACCGGCCGGGGTCGGTCGGTGGGCTCGCTCATGAGAGGGCGGCTTGCCGCCACGTCCCACATCGCAGGACGGCGTCGGCTCGTGTACGCCGCGATTGGCGATCTCCGCACATGGGTTGCGGCGGTGCGGCGGGGAGTCATCCCAGAGAACGGGACGGAACGGCGGGCGAGGGTGGGGGAAGGGCGGCGCGGTGTTGGCTTCGCGGGGGATGGTTGCGATCATGGTCCGGTGACCCTGCTCGATGACGACACGCTCGCCGGCTCGTCAGTGGTGGCCAACTCCGCGATGAACCGCGGGCGCGGGCTCGCCGGGGTCGACAGCTACGACCGCGAGCTGGGGTTCAACCCGGTCGATGCCCTCCTGCCGCTGGTGTCGGTCACCGGGACCGCGGACACCGTCGCGTGGCTCGACCTGTGCTGCGGCACGGGGCGGGCGTTGGTCGAGGCGGCCGCCAGGCTGGACGCCGCCGGTGTCGGGGAGCGGGTCCTCGTCCACGGGGTGGACCTGGTGGACATGTTCGACCCGGCGCCGGACGTGCCGTGGCTGCGGCTGACCACCGCGTCGGTGGCCGACTGGAAGCCCGACCGGCGGTACGACCTCATCACCAGCGTGCACGGCCTGCACTACGTGGGCGACAAGCTCGGCCTCCTGGCGAAGGCGGCGGGCTGGCTGACCGGCGGTGGCCGGCTCGTCGCGGACATCGACCTGGACAGCGTGCGGCTCGAGGACGGCCGGCCCGCCGGGCGGCGGCTCGCCACGCACCTGCGGGACGCGGGGTTCAACTACGACGGCCGCCGCCGCAGGATCGGCCGGGACGACCGTGGTGACGTCGCGCTGCCGTATGAGTACCTCGGGGCCGACGACACGGCGGGTGCCAACTACACCGGCCAGCCGGCGGTCGACTCCTACTACCGTCGGGTGTCCTGACCGCCGACCTGCAAGTGACTTGCGAGCACGGCGAGGTGGGTCTCCCGGGCGGCGGTGTGCCGCTGCAGACCCTCGCTGGTGAGCGTCACGAAGACGCCCCGCCGGTCGGCCTCGCACAGCGCGCGCGACACCAGGCCGCTCTTCTCCAGCCGCGCGACCGCCCGTGACAGGGCGCTCTGGCTGAGGTACATGTCGGCGGCGAGGTCCTGCATGCGGCGCTTCTCACACTGCTGCGCGACGAGCCGGTCGAGGATCTCGAACTCGCTCATGCTCAGCCCGTGCGTCTCCTGCAGGGCGCGCTCCAGATGGCTCGCGACCTCGTTGTAGCTGGTCAGCAGCGAGCGCCAGTGCTCGATCAGCGCAGCCTGCGACGTCATGCCGCGCATCCTACTCCGGTACCACATCCCGATGCACCCACATTAAATGCAGTCGCAATTAGTGCGTGGACATTGAATGCGCATGCATCTAGTGTCCGTGCCGTGACTACGACACTCCCGGCCCCAGGCACGACCATCGCGCCGGAGCCCCACGCGACGATGACCCCGCGGCTCTGGGGGATCCTCGCGGTGCTCTGCGCCGTGCTGTTCCTCGACGCCCTCGACGTGTCGATGGTGGGCGTCGCGCTGCCGTCCATCGGCGCCGAGCTCGGCCTGTCGACCACCTCGCTGCAATGGATCGTCAACGGGTACGTCCTCGGCTACGGCGGCCTGCTCCTGCTCGGCGGGCGGACCGCCGACCTGCTCGGCCGGCGTCGCGTGTTCCTCGTCGCGCTCGGCGTCTTCGCGATCGCGTCCCTCGTCGGCGGCCTCGTCGACGACGGCACGCTGCTCATCGCCACCCGCTTCGTGAAGGGCCTCGCCGCCGCGTTCACCGCGCCGACCGCCCTGTCGATCCTCACCACCACGTTCCACGAGGGGCCGGCCCGCAACCGTGCGCTGTCGGTCTTCTCGGTCTTCGGCGCCAGCGGGTACAGCTCCGGGCTGATCCTCGGCGGGCTGCTGACCAGCGTCGGCTGGCGGTGGACGTTCCTCATCCCGGTGCCGCTCGCCATCGCCGCGCTGGTCGCGGGCCACTTCCTCATCCCCAGGGATGACCGGGCCCACGGCGGCGGGCACGACCTTGCGGGCGCGGCCACCCTCGTCGGCGGCATGCTCCTGGCGGTCTACACCGTCGTGTCCGCGCCCGACCGCGGCTGGCTCGACCCGGTGACGCTCGCCTCCGCCGTCGTCGCCGTGGCCCTGCTGGCCGGGTTCGTGCTCATCGAGCGGCGCGTCGCGCACCCGCTCATCCGCCTCGGCATCCTGCGGGTCGGCTCGATCGTGCGCGCCAACGTGAGCATGGTGGCGCTCTTCGGGTCCTACCTGAGCTTCCAGTTCATGATGACGCTGTACCTGCAGAGCGTCCTGCACTGGTCGCCGCTGCGGATGGCGCTCGCACTGCTGCCGGCGGGCCTGCTGGTCGCGTTCGGCTCGCCCTTCGTCGGCCGGCTCATCGACCGCTACGGCACCCCGCGCCTCATCGTCGCCTCGATGTTGTCGATGAGCCTGGGCTACGGCTGGTTCCTGCTCACCGCCGGCAGCGCGCCGCACTACCTGCTCGCGATCCTGCCGGCGATGCTGCTGCTGGGCGGCGGTTTCGCGTTCGGGTTCAGCTCGATCATGGCCCAGGCGACCGAGGGCATCGCCGACGAGGAGCAGGGGCTCGCCTCAGGACTGGTGCAGAGTTCCGGCCAGGTCGGCGCGGCCCTCATCCTTGCG
Source organism: Dactylosporangium sp. NPDC050588 (assembly GCF_040654975.1). NCBI lineage: Bacteria > Bacillati > Actinomycetota > Actinomycetes > Micromonosporales > Micromonosporaceae > Dactylosporangium > Dactylosporangium sp. NPDC050588. The sequence goes on from NZ_JBFAJA010000040.1 coordinate 12,136, forward strand.
GCGGTCACCGCCCTCGTCGCGACCGGCGGCGACGCGGGGGCGGGCGCCGGCGACTTCACCCAGTTCCACCCCGGCGTCAACCTCGTCACCGGCGTCGCGCTCGCCGGGCTCGCCCTGAGCCTGGTGCCGGTGCTCTCCGGGCGCCGCGGCCGGCACGCGTGATGCGACACTTGCCGCTGTGACGAAGGCATACGGCATCGGTCCGGTCGGCGGCGAGTTCGTCCGGGCCGATGCCGGCTGGCCACCGCCGCTCGTGGCGGCGTGCGGTCACGTGGCCGGATCGGCGGCGTACGAGCTCGACGCCGCGGCGCTCACCGCGGTCATCGAGAGCTCGGACCCGGATGACGTCGCCGCGCTGCGCTGGCTGGAAGGCGACCGCGTGCTCGCCGTCCTCATCGACGACCTCGCCGCCGTGCCGGCCGTCCCGGCGGACCGGGCGGCGTGGGTGGAGCAGAGCCCGCCGGGCGGGCAGGACGTCGACCCTGACGTGGCACGGCTGGCCGCGCAGCTGCTCGTGGGGCGGGTGGAGAACGCCGACGGCACGACGACGCTGTGGCGGCCCGCCGGCCCGGAGGAGCTGCGGCTCGTCGAGGCGGCCGACTGGCGGCGCTGGCCGGCGCGGCTGGCCGATCAGCCGATCTTCTACCCGGTCCTCAACGAGGAGTACGCCACGCAGATCGCCCGGGAATGGAACGTGCCGGCGTCCGGGGTCGGGCACGTGACGCGGTTCCGGGTCGAGACGGCGTTCGCCCGGCGGTACGTCAGCCGGCGTGCGGGCGGTGGGACCGTGCTCGAGCTGTGGATCCCCGCCGAGGACGTCGACGCCCTCAACGAGCATCTCGTCGGCGTGATCGAGGTCATCGGCACCTACACCGGTTGACGCCGCAAACCGCTTGCACGCGGTTCGGCGAGGGTGTGGTCTTGAGGCGTGGATGCCCAGCGGGTGCTAGCCCTGTTCGACGAGACGATCCGCCAGGAGCCCGGGGCCGGCGCCGGCTCGGTCGTGGAGCGTGAGCCCGGCATCGTGCGCGTCGTCTCCTCCAGTGACGGCTGGCACGGCATCTCCTGGTGCGACCTCGACGGCCTCGACGCCGACGCGGTCATCGCCGCGCAGATCCAGCGGTTCGGCCGGCTCGGCCAGCCGTGGGAGTGGAAGCACTACTCGCACGACCGCCCCGCCGACCTGCCCGGGCGGCTCCTCGCCGCCGGGTTCGAGCCCGGCCCCGTCGAGGGCCTGCTCTTCGCCGAGGTCGCCGGCCTTCCCCTCGAGGTGACGCTGCCCGCCGGCACGCGGCTGGAGCCCGTCACGGACGCCGCCGGGGCCGACCTGGTCGTCGCGGTCCACGACGAGGTGTTCGGCGGCGACCACTCGAGCATCGGCAAGGATCTCGCCGCCCGCCTCGACGACCGTCCCGGCGAGATCGCCGCCGCCGTCGTCATGGCCGGTGACCGGCCCATCTGCGCCGGCCGGGTCGAGTTCCACGACGGCACCGGCTTCGCCAGCCTGTGGGGCGGCGGCACCGTCGCCGACTGGCGCGGCCGTGGCGTCTTCCGGGCGCTCGTCGCCCACCGCGCCGCCCTCGCCGCCGCGGCCGGCTACCGGTACCTGCAGGTCGACGCGTCCGCCGACAGCCGCCCGATCCTCCGCCGGCTCGGCTTCCAGCAACTCGCCACCACGACGCCGTTCGTCCACAACCCCTGAGCCCGACTCGGGGCGACACCGGACAGCTCAGCGACCTTCGCCCCTGGCCGCCCGCTCGTTCGGCCGCAGGCACCCGGTGCGGCCAGGCTGGATCGCCTTCGGCCTGCTGGCCGGCGCCGCCCTGCTGTTCGGCCTGGGCCTCGCCATAGTCTGACGACGAAGGCCGCGCTCAGCGAAGGCCGGGGCCGGGCCGCCGCGCCGAAGGCGGTCGCGGGGATGGCGCGCTCGATCGAGGCCGCGGGTGCGACAGGTCGCTTGGGGTGACGCGGAGCAGCGGCGGAGGCGACGCCGGGCAGTCGGTCAGGCGGTGGGTCGTACAGCGGCGATCACAGCAAGCAGGTCAGCCTGGGTGATCGGGGACGGTGGCCGGCCCTGGCGTGCCTCGTGCATGGCCTTGTCGAGCTGGGCGCGGCGCAGCGCCTCCTTGAAGTCCGCGCCGGTCAGGCCGGTCGCCGCGGCGGCCAGAGCAGGCACGTCGACGTCGTCGGCGAAGAGGCGGAAGCCGCCGACCTCGTGCCGGGCGATGAGGCGGCGCAGCAGCTTGCCGAGGATGTCGGCGCGGGCGGCGGGGCCGGGCGGCGGCACCGCCAGCTTCAGGTCGAAGCGGCCCGAGCGGATCAGCGAGGAGTCGACACGGTCGGGGAAGTTGGTGGTGGCCACGACGATGACGTTGGGGTTGTGCTCGATGAGGGTGTTCATCTCCTGCTTGAAGATGCCGGCCACCGCGTTGATCATCTGGCCGGCGGCGTCGAAAGCGGCGCCGGTGTAGCTGATGATCGAGTCGAACTCGTCGAAGAGCAGGACGGTCGGGTGGTCGAGGCGGCGGGCGTCGGCGAAAATCCGCTGGATGTTCTTCTCGGAGTTGCCGACCCACTTGTCGAGGATCTCCGGGGTGCGGATCTCGCGCAGCTCGCCGCCGATCTCGTTGGCCAGGGCGCGGGCGAGCATCGTCTTGCCGGTGCCGGGCGGGCCGTAGAGCAGGATGCCCTGCGGCCTGGTCGCGCCCCAGCGGGCCATGACCTCGGGGTGGCGGAAGGACACGGCCACGTCGCGGAACTGCGCCACGACCTCGTCGAGCCCGCCCACGTCGTCGAGACGCACGGCCTCGGAGTCGGTCAGCGAGGGCTGCTGCAACGCGGGGCTCACGGTCACGGGACCGGTCGCGCCGGTCAGCTCCATCACGGCGAACACCAGCGACGCCAGGTCAGCCGAGCGCAGCACCAGGTCGGGGCCGTCCTCGACGACGGTGACGGTCGGGTCGGGCACCGTCGTGGGGCGGTCCTTGGCGGTGCGGGCCAGGCCGACCGCGATGACCGCCCCGAGCACCGCGCCGGGCAGCCCGAGCAGCCGGAAGAGGGCCCCGCCCGTGGCGCCGCCGACGAACGCCCGGGCGAGGCCGGGCAGGTTCACGAAACCGCGGGACCAGCGGGCCGTGTACCCGTCCGGGCCGGCGGTCAGGACGACGCCGCGGTCCGGCAGGTCGTGCCCGATCGGGCCGTCGGTGATCAGGTGCGCGTCGATGATGCGCAGCGACCGGCCCGACACCTCGACGAGCTCGATCTCCGGCCGCAACTGCATTCTTCGAGTCTGCCACGCAGCCGGACAGGCGGCACCGCGACGGAGAAGGCGTGGCTTGGGCAGACAAAAAGGGGATACTGGACAGGCCTAGACATGAAACATCTCCGGAGTATGGTGCCGGAGATAGTGAGAGGGGGGCCATGCTCGCCCACTTCAACGATCTGCCGCCGGCCGCGGCGCAGGAGGCCCTGCTGGCCTGCTGCGCGTCGCCCTGCTGGGCCGCCAGGGTGGCCGCCCACCGCCCCTATCCGACATCCGCCGACCTCATCGTCACCGGCGTCGCCGAGTTCGACGCGCTGAGCTGGCCGGACCTTGCCAACGCCCTCGCCGCCCACCCCCGCATCGGCGAGCGCCCAGAGGGCGACAGCGAGGAGGCCGCCTGGTCGCGCCGCGAGCAGTCCGAAGTCCAGGGATCCGCCGAGCTCGCCGAGGCCAACCGGGTCTACGAGGAGCGCTTCGGCTACCTGTTTCTGATCTTCGCCAGCGGCAAGAGCGCGCCGGAGATCCTCGCCGAGGCCCGCGGCCGGCTCGGCAACGACGAGGAGACCGAGCGCCGGGTCGTCCGGGGCGAGCTGCGCAAGATTGTGGAGCTGCGCCTGGAACGGCTCGTGGTATGAGCTTCTCGACCCACGTGCTGGACACCTCCAGAGGGCTTCCGGTGGCCGGCGTACCGGTGTGCCTCGAAACTCCTTCGGGGCCGCGCGACGGGGTCACCGACACGGACGGCCGATGGCGGTTCGACGCGCCGCTCGAGGCGGGCCGGCACCGGTTGGTCCTGCGGACGGAGTTCGCCTCCGACTTCTTCCCCGAGGTCGCGATCGTCTTCACGGTCGCCGACGAGCGGCACCACCACGTGCCGCTCCTGCTGAGCCCGTACGGGTACTCGACCTACCGGGGGAGCTGATCCGTGCCGACCTTCGCCCTCGGACCCAACCAGTACGGCAAGGCCGAGATCCGCATCGTGCGCGTCACCCGCGGGCCCGGCGGCGACGAGCTCATGGACCTCAACGTCAGCCTCTCCCTGCGCGGCGACCTCGCCGCCAGCCACCTCACCGGCGACAACGGCGCCGTGCTGCCGACCGACACGCAGAAGAACACCGTCTACGCGTTCGCCCGCCAGCACGGCATCGACGACATCGAATCATTCGCGGCGCGGCTGGCCCGGCACTTCGTCGGCTCCCAGCCGAGCATCCACGGCGCGCGGGTCCACGTCGAGCAGTACCCGTGGCGGCCCGTCGACGGCCGGCACACGTTCCGCCGCGACGGCGGCGAGGTGCGCACCGCCACCGTCCACCACGACGCGGAGCACACCCAGGTCGTGTCCGGCGTCCGCGACCTGGTGCTGCTCAAGACGACCGACTCCGAGTTCCACGGCTTCGTCAAGGACGCCTGGACCACCCTGCCCGAGACCCGCGACCGGATCCTCGCCACCAGCGTGAACGCCACCTGGCGGCACACCGGCTCGGCGGACGACGGCGCGGCCCGGGCCGCTCTGGTCGAGGCGTTCGCCGCCACCCACAGCCTGGCACTGCAGCAGACCCTGTTCGCGATGGGTTCGTCGGTACTGGCGGCGTGCCCGGACGTCGTGGAGGTGAAGCTGTCGCTGCCCAACCGGCACCACTTCCTCGTCGATCTGGCCCCGTTCGGGCTCGACAACCCCGACGAGGTGTACTACGCCGCCGACCGGCCGTACGGGCTGATCGAAGGGACCGTCAGGCGCGACGACGATGTCGCCGAGGAGGTCACGTGGAGTTTCTGAGACCGTCCACCTGGGACGAGGCCCTGGCCGCGAAGGCCGAACACCCCGACGCGGTGCCGATCGCCGGCGGCACCGACATCATGGTCGAGCTCAACTTCGACCGCCGCCGGCCGCCCGCGCTGCTCGACCTGACCCGGGTCGCGGCGCTCACCGACTGGGCCACCGACGGCGACCGGCTGCGGATCGGCGCCGGCGTCACGTACCGGCGCATCATCGACGAGCTCGGCACGCGCCTGCCCGGGCTGGCCATGGCGGCCAGGACCGTCGGCTCACCCCAGATCCGCAACCGCGGCACCGTCGGCGGCAACCTCGGCTCCGCCTCACCCGCCGGCGACGCGCACCCGCCGCTGCTCGCCACCGGCGCCGAGGTCGAGGTCGCCTCCGTCCGCGGCACCCGCACCGTCGCCGTCACCGACTTCTTCCAGGGCCCCAAACGCAGCGTCCTGGCCCCCGACGAGCTGATCGCCGCGTTCCTCGTGCCGGCCGCGAAGGGGCCGCAGCAGTTCGCGAAGGTCGGCACCCGCAACGCGATGGTCATCGCGGTCTGCTCGTTCGCCCTCGCGCTCGACCCGTCCCGGCGCAGCGTCGGCACGGGCATCGGCTCCGCCGGGCCGACCCCGCTGCGCGCCACGGACGCCGAGTCCCTGTCCGCCGAGCTGCCCTGGGAGGACCGCGCGCCGCTGCCGGAGTCGCTCGCGCGGCGGTTCGGCGAGCTCGTCGGCGCCGCCGCCCGGCCGATCGACGACGTGCGCGGCAGCGCGGCCTACCGGCGGCACGCGCTGGCCGTCCTCGGCCGCCGCACCCTGCGCTGGGCCTGGGAGGAGCACCGATGCGCGTGAACCTGACCGTCAACGGGGAGGACCGCCAGGCCGACGACGTCTGGCCGGGGGAGAGCCTGCTGTACGTGCTGCGCGAACGCCTCGGGCTGCCCGGCGCGAAGAACGCCTGCGAGCAGGGCGAATGCGGATCGTGCACCGTCTACCTCGACGGGACCCCGGTCTGCGCCTGCCTCGTCGCCGCCGGCCAGGCCGAGCACCGCGATGTCCGCACCGTCGAAGGGCTGCCGGACGCGGGCGGTCTCGACCCGGTCCAGCAGGCGTTCCTCACCGCCGGCGCGGTCCAATGTGGATTCTGTACCCCCGGCCTCGTCGTCGCCGTCCACGACCTGCTCGCGCGCAACCCGGTGCCCAGCGACCCCGACATCCGCGAGGCCCTCGCCGGGAACCTGTGCCGCTGCACCGGCTACGAGAACATCGTCGCCGCGGTGAAGCTGGCGGCCGGCGCATGATCGTGATCGAACACTGCGCGGTGTCCACGGTGGACGGTGCCGGCACCGAGCACGCCGACGGCCACGTCGCCGTCGAGGGCGACCGGATCGTCGCCGTGGGCCCCGGCCCGTACGAGGGCGCGCCGGACGCGACCCGGGTCGACGGCACCGGCTGCCTCGCCACGCCCGGGCTCGTCAACACCCACCACCACCTGTACCAGTCGGCGACCCGCGGCTACGCCCAGCAGGAGATCCTCTTCGGCTGGCTCAAGGAGCTGTACCCGGTGTGGGCCCGCATCGACGCGGGGACCGTGCACGCCGCCGCCACCGCCGGCCTCGCCCAGCTGGCGCTGTCCGGCTGCACCACCAGCACCGACCACCACTACGTGTTCCCCCGCGACGGCGGCGACGTCCTCGCCGCGGAGATCGAGGCGGCCGCGGCCGTCGGCCTGCGCTTCCACCCGTGCCGCGGGTCGATGGACCTGTCCGTCAAGGACGGCGGCCTGCCGCCGGACAGCGTCGTGGAGGACACCGACGCGGCCCTCGCCGCGACCAAGGACGCGATCGACCGCTTCCACGACCCGTCGCCGGGCGCGATGGTGCGGATCGCGGTCGCGCCCTGCAGCCCGTTCTCCGTCACGCCGCGGCTCATGCGCGAGGCCGCGGACCTGGCCCGCTCTGAAGGGGTCCGGCTGCACACGCACCTCGCCGAGACCGTGGAGGAGGAGGCGTACTGCCGGGAGGTCCACGGCTGCACGCCCGTCGACTACGCCGAGTCGCTCGGCTGGCTCGGCGACGACGTGTGGCTGGCCCACGCGGTGCACCTGGATCCCGGCGCGATCGCGAAGCTCGGCGCCACCGGCACCGGCGTCGCGCACTGCCCGAGCTCCAACGGGCGGCTCGGCGCCGGCCTCGCCCCCGTCCGCGACCTGCTCGACGCGCGGGTGCCGGTCGGTCTCGGCGTCGACGGCGCCGCGTCGCAGGAGGCCGGGCAGCTCGGCCCGGAGCTGCGCCAGGCCCTGTACCTGGCCCGCCTGCGGGGCGGGCCGGCCGCGCTCACCGCCCGCGAGTCCCTGGCGCTGGGCACGATCGGCGGCGCCCGCTGCCTCGGCCGCGCCGACGAGCTCGGCTCCCTGGAGGCCGGCAAGCTCGCCGACGTCGCCCTGTGGCGGCTCGACGGCATCGGCCACGCCGGCATCGACGACCCGGTCGCCGCGCTCGTGTTCGGCCCGCCGGCGCCGCTGCGCCTGCTGCTCGTCGGCGGCCGCGCCGTCGTCCAGGACGGCGCGCTGTCCACGGTGGACGAGGCCATGGCCGCCGCGGCGCTCGCCCGGGCGGCCCGCAAGCTCCGGGAGGCGCGATGACCACGCCTCCCGCGCCCGGCCCACGCACAGGTGCCGGCGCTCGCACGGTCTTGGAGGCGCGATGACCACGCCTCCCGCGCCCGGCCCACGCACAGGCGCCGGCGCTCGCACGGTCTTGGAGGCGCGATGACGACCGCGGCGCTGGGCACGCAGCAGGGCATCGGCACCTCGCCGCAGCGGCCCGACGGCACTCTGAAGGTGACCGGCGAGTTCGCGTTCTCCTCCGACCTGTGGGCCGACCGCATGCTGTGGGGCGCCACGCTGCGCAGCCCCCACCCGCGTGCCAGGATCGTCCGCGTCGACATCACGGGCGCCGTCGCCACCACTGGCGTGCACGCGGTCCTCACCGCCGCCGACGTGCCCGGCGCCAAGCGGTACGGCCTCGAGGACCGCGACCAGCCCGTCCTCGCCATCGACCAGGTCCGCTACGCGGGCGAGCCGGTCGCCATCGTCGCCGCCGACCACCCCGAGACCGCCCGCCGCGCGTGCGCCGCGATCGTCGTGGAATACGAGCCGCTCCCGCCGATCACCGATCCGGTCGCCGCCATCGACTCCGCGGACACCGTCCACGACCGGGGAAACCTGCTGCGGCACGTGCCGATCCGCAAGGGCGACCCGTCCGTCACCGCCCCGGTCGTCGTCGCCGGCGAGTACGAGGTCGGCATGCAGGACCAGGCGTTCCTCGGGCCCGAGTCGGGCCTCGCGATCCCCGCCGAGGACGGCGGCGTCGACCTCTTCATCGCCACCCAGTGGCTGCACGGCGACCTCGACCAGGTCGCCGACTGCCTCGGCCTGCCGGCCTCGAAGGTGCGACTCAGCCTCGCCGGCGTCGGCGGGGCGTTCGGCGGCCGCGAGGATGTCAGCATGCAGGTCCACGCGTGCATGCTCGCGCTGCACACCGGGCGCCCCGTGAAGATGGTCTACTCGCGCGAGGAGTCCTTCCACGGGCACGTCCACCGGCATCCGGCGCGCATGTGGTACGAGCACGGCGCCGACACCGACGGCAGGCTCGTCTACGTGAAGGCGCGCATCGTGCTCGACGGCGGCGCGTACGCCTCCACGTCCAAGGCCGTCGTCGCGAACGCGACCACGCTGGGCGTCGGACCGTACACAGTGGACAACGTGCTCGTCGACGGCTACGCCGTCTACACGAACAACCCGCCGTGCGGCGCCATGCGGGGGTTCGGCGCCGTGCAGGCGTGCTTCGCCTACGAGTCCCAGATGGACAAGCTCGCCGCCGCGCTCGGCATGGACCCCGTCGACGTCAGGACCCGCAACGCCATCGCGCCCGGCGACACCATGCCGACCGGCCAGGTGGTGCGTGGCCCCGCCCCCGTCGCCGACCTCCTCGACCGGGTCCGCGCCGCGCCACCGCCCCCGGACCGCGGCGGCGACCTGCGGGAGCTGCCCGGCGGCGTCGCCAACACCACCCACGGCGAAGGCGTGCGCCGCGGCGTCGGCTACGGCGTCGGCATCAAGAACGTCGGCTTCTCCGAAGGGTTCGACGACTACTCCACCGCCCGCGTCCGGCTCGAGGTCGTCGGCGGGGAGCCGGCCGCCGTCGTGCACACCGCCGCCGCCGAGGTCGGCCAGGGGCTCGTCACCGTCCAGGCCCAGATCGTGCGCACCGAGCTCGGCGTCGACCAGGTCACCGTCGCCACCGCCGACACCACGATCGGCAGCGCCGGCTCCAGCTCGGCGTCGCGGCAGACGTACGTCACCGGCGGCGCCGTCAAGGCCGCCTGCGCCGCCGTCCGCCGGGAGCTCGGCCGTCGCATCGGCAGGGACGACTTCGTCCTGCGGGGCGGCAAGCTCGTCACCGGGGGAGGGGAGCTGATCGCGGACCTCGCCGAGGTGCTCGGCGACGTGCCGGTGGAGGAGACGGTCGAGTGGCGGCACCGGCCGACCACGCCCCTCGACCCGTCGACCGGCCAGGGCGACGCGCACGTGCAGTACGCGTTCGCCGCGCACCGCGCGACCGTCGACGTCGACGTCGAGCTCGGCCTCGTGCGGGTCGTCGAGATCGTCACCGCGCAGGACGTCGGCCGGGCCCTGCACCCGCAGTCGGTGCGCGGCCAGATCGCCGGCGGCACCGCGCAGGGCCTCGGCCTCGCCGTGATGGAGGAGATCCAGGTCGACGGCGGGCTCATCCGCAACCCGTCGTTCACCGACTACCTGATCCCCACCATCCTCGACGTCCCGCCGATGCGCATCGACGTGCTCGAGCTCGGCGACCCCGACGCGCCCTACGGCCTGCGCGGCGTCGGCGAGCCGCCGACGATCTCGTCCACCCCGGCGATCGTCGCCGCGATCCGCGCCGCGACCGGCCTCGCGCTCAACCGAGTCCCGGTCCGGCCCGAACATCTCACCGGGACCTGAGCATGGGACTCACCGACCTCGACCTCGAAGAGCTGCTCGCGAGCGCCGAGCACGCCGGCGACACACCGCCGCCCGCGCCGGTGGCCCGCCGCCCCGTGCACACCTGCTACGTGCCCGCCGACCGGTTCAGCGCCACCACGGTCCGCGACTGGGGAGCGCTCGCGCTGGCCACCCTGGAGGAGCACGGACTCCCGGACTTCTCCGAGTCCATTGTGGACATGGTACGGACGAAGCTCGCCGGCGAACCGGTCGAGGACCTGCGCGTCGACTTCGAGGACGGCTACGGCGCGCGCCCTTCCTCCGTCGAGGACGAGCACGCCCTCGCGGCGGGCGCCGCCCTGCGCGCCTGTGCCGTGCCGTTCAGCGGGCTGCGGGTCAAGAGCCTCGAACCGGCGACCGTGCGGCGCGCCGCACGCACCCTCGACCTGTTCCTGTCCGCGCTCGGCCCGCCGCCGCCGGAGTTCGTCGTCACGATCCCGAAACCCACCTCGGTCGCGAACGTCGACACCGCGGTCCTGCTGTGCCGCCAGCTGGAGCACGCACACGGGCTGGAGGAGGGGCGGCTGCGCTTCGAGCTGCAGGTCGAGACCCCGCAGGCGGTCCTCGGCCCGGACGGCACGTCGCCGCTGCCGCGGATGATCCTCGCCGCGCGCGGGCGGCTCACCGGGCTGCACTACGGCACGTACGACTACAGCACCGCCCTCGGTGTCGCGCCCGCGCAGCAGGCCCTCGACCACCCCGTCGCCGACCACGCGAAGGCGGTCATGCAGGTGGCGGCGGCGTCCGCTGCCGGCGTCCACGTCGCCGACGGCTCCACCAACATCCTCCCCGTCGGCGACACCGCCGCCGTGCACGCCGCGTGGCGGGTGCACGCCCGGCTGGTGCGCCGCAGCCTCGAACGCGGCATCCACCAGGGCTGGGACCTGCACCCGGCGCAGCTGCCGACCCGCTACGCGGCCACGTTCGGCTTCTACCTCGACGGCCTGCCCGAGGCCCGCCGGCGCCTCGACGCCTACCTGTCCCGCCGTGACAGCGGCATCCTCGACGAGCCCGCCACGGCCCGGGCCATCGCCCGTTTCCTGCTCCGCGGTGTCCACTGCGGAGCACTGTCGGCGCCCTCCGTGGGGCGGACGATCGAGGAGTTGGTGGCCCTGTGACGTTCACGCTGCGCTCGCGGCAGGTGTATCTCCCGGACGGCCCGCGCCCGGCGACCGTCACCGTCCACGACGGACGGATCGCCGACCTCGGTCCCGTGGACGCCGACTGCGACGAGGACCTCGGCGACCTCGTCCTCCTGCCGGGCCTCGTCGACACCCACGTGCACGTCAACGAGCCCGGCCGCACCGAGTGGGAAGGGTTCGCCACCGCCACCCGCGCCGCGGCCGCCGGCGGCGTCACCACCATCATCGACATGCCTCTCAACTCGCTGCCCCCGACGACGACCGTCGCCGCGCTGCGCGAGAAGCAGGCCGCCGCGACCGGCAAGTGCTGGGTCGACGTCGGCTTCTGGGGCGGCGCCATCCCCGGCAACGCCGGCCAGCTGCCCGCGCTGCACGACGCCGGGGTCTTCGGCTTCAAGAGCTTCCTCGCCGACTCGGGCGTCCCCGAGTTTCCGCCCCTGGACCGCGACGGCCTCGCCGCCGCGTTCGCGAGCGTCGACGCGCTCTTCGTCGTGCACGCCGAGGACCCCGGGCACCTGCGCGACACGCTCGCGTCCCGCGCCTACCCCGACTTCCTCGCCTCCCGGCCACCGGTGGCCGAGGTCGCCGCCGTCGGCACCGCTCTGTCCGTCGCCGCCGCCGCGGGCGTGCGGGTGCACATCCTGCACCTGTCGGCCGCCGACGCGCTGCCGTTGCTGCGCGAGGCCGCCGCCGGCGGGGTCCGGGTCACCGCCGAGACCTGCCCGCACTACCTCACCCTCGACGCGCACGCCGTCCCCGACGGGGCCACCGAGTTCAAGTGCTGCCCGCCGATCCGTGACGCCGTGAACCAGGACGGGCTGTGGGCGGGCCTCGCGGACGGCACCATCACGGTCGTCGTGTCCGACCACTCACCCAGTACACCAGACCTCAAACGCCGGGAGAGCGGCGACTTCGCGGCCGCGTGGGGTGGCATCGCCTCGCTGCAGGTCGGCCTCAGCGCCGTCTGGACCGAGGCGCAGGACCGCGGCTTCACCCTCGCCGACGTGGTGCGCTGGATGGCGCTGGGACCCGCCGACCTCGTGGGCCTGACCCGCAAGGGGCGCATCGCGGTGGGCGCCGACGCCGACCTGGTCGCCTTCGCCCCCGACGAGCCGTTCGTCGTCGACGCGACCGCCCTGCACCACCGGCACCCCGTGACGCCCTACGCCGGCGCCGCGCTGCGCGGGGTCGTCCACACCACCTGGCTGCGCGGCGTGCCGGTCGGCGACACTCCACACGGAACGCTGCTGCGGCGCTCGGAGGATCGATGACCTTCACGGACCTGCCGGACCTGGCGTCGCGGCTGCTCGGCGGCGGCGTGGTCGACGCCAACGACGAGTTCTTCGCCGCCCGCGACAACCTCGTCAACCCGGAGCCGTCCACGTTCGAGACGTGGACGTTCGGCCCCAAAGGGAAGGTCTACGACGGCTGGGAGACCCGCCGGCGCCGCACCCTGGGGCCGGACCTGCACGACTGGGCCGTGGTGCGCCTCGGCGCCCCCGGCGCGGTGCACGGCGTCGTCGTCGACACCGCCCACTTCACCGGCAACTACCCGCCGCACGTCTCGGTCGAGGGCTGCGAGGTCCCCGGGCATCCCGCGCCCGCCGCGCTGACCGGCTGGTTCCCCCTCGTCGGCAGGTCGGCGGTGCGGGGCGACACGCGCAACCTCTTCGAGGTCACCGACCACCGCCGGGTCACCCACGTGCGGCTCAACATCTTCCCCGACGGCGGTGTCGCCCGCCTCCGCGTGCACGGTGTCGTCGACCCCGACCCGGCGCTGCTGCACGGCATGACGGTCGACCTCGCGGCCCTGGAGCTCGGCGGTCTCGTCGTGGACTGCAGCAACCGCTTCTACGGCTCCGCCAACAACCTCATCCTGCCCGGTCACGCGCGCGTCATGGGGGACGGCTGGGAGACGGCCCGCCGCCGCGACGACGGCAACGACTGGGTCCTCGTCCGCCTGGCCGCGCGGGGCACCATCCGCCTGGCCGAGCTCGACACCACCCACTTCAAGGGCAACGCCCCCGCCGCCGCCACGCTCCGCGGCACCCTGGACCCCTCGTCGGACCCCTCGTCGGACTCCGCCTGGTTCGACCTGCTGCCCCGGGTCGACCTGCAGCCCGACACCAGGCACCGCTTCCGCCTCGACAGCACCGTCCCCGCCACCCACGTCCGCCTCGACGTCTTCCCCGACGGCGGCATGGCCCGCCTCCGCCTCTTCGGCGAGACCCTCTGACGCCTGATGGTTGCATCTGGTACCCACGGGTAAGGTTCCCCTGACTTCCGGGCAGTGGGTTCGGGGCAGGGCTTCCGGGCGGCGGATGTGACAGGAGGACGGGTGACCGCTACCGCGATCGACTCCGGGCTGTTCCGCCGCGTCCTGCGCCGCCACGCGGCCGCGGTGGTCGTCGTCACCGCGCCGGGATCCCCGCCGACCGGTTTCACGGCGACGTCCTTCACGTCCGTCTCACTGGACCCGCCGCTGGTCTCCTTCTGCGTCGCCAAGGCCGCCTCGGCGTGGCCGATCGTCCGCGGCGCCGGCCTGGTCGGCGTGCACGTCCTCACCGCCGGGCAGGAGCCCGTGGCCCGCACGTTCGCCGCCAGGGGTGCCGACCGCTACGCGACGTATGCCGCGGCCGGCGGCACCTGGACCTCAGGCCCCGACGGCGTCCCCCTGCTGGACGGCGTGCTGGCGGTCCTCATCTGCGAGGTCGTCAACCACGTCGAGGCCGGCGACCACGTGATCGTCGTGGCGTCCCCGGTCCACGCCGCCCACCACGCCGACGCCACCGCGACGCCGCTCGTGTACCACGACGGCAGCTACCTGGCCCTCGACCGCTGACCCGTGGCCCGGTCGCCCGCCTGACCTCACCCTTCCGACCCCGGCCGGCCGGCTACGGGGCGGACCAGACCTCGGTGGCGACGCGGCGGAAGTTGCCGCCCAGGACGGCGGTCACGGCGTCCGCCGGGTAGCCCCTCGCCTCCAGCGCCGCCTCGACCTGGAGCAGGCCCTCCGGCGGCATGAGCTCGATCGGGCCCCATCGCGTGTAGCTCTCCGGGAACAGCTCCGGGTTGGTCGTCATCTCCTGGACGAGGTCCTCGTGATCGAACGCGAAGTCGCTTGCGACGCCGACGTGGTCGGGTCCTACCAGCTCCACGGCGTAGTCGATGTGCCGGACGAGCGCTTCGACGGACGCGTCGTTCGGTCCGAGGAAGATCCCGACGCCGGTGATGCCGATGACCCCGCCGGTCGCGGCGCACGCCCTGGCCTGCTCGTCGGTCACGTTGCGGGGGTGGTCCCACACGGCCCGCATGGACGAGTGGCTGTACACCATCGGCCGCTGCGTCACCTCCGCCAGGTCGAGGCCCGTCCGGATGCTGCAGTGCGACCCGTCCACGACCATGCCGACGGCGTTCATCTCCCGGACGAGGTCGCGGCCGTACGCGGTCAGCCCCTCGTCCACCTCGTCGAGACAGCCCGACCCGGCCGCGTTGCGCAGGTTGTAGGTCGGCAGCATGGTCCGCACGCCCAGGTCGAAGAACTCCCGGACGCGCCCGAGGTCCCCTTCGAGCGGCCCCGAGTCCTCCAGGTCGAACGCGACGGCGATCCCGCCGTCCCGGTGCACCAGGTCGATGTCGGCGACCGACTCGCCCAGCACCATGTCCTCCTCGAGTGCCACCCCGGCCCGGAACGCCGCAAGGAACGTGCGGACCTCGTCGGCGCTGTGCGGTGCGTACCCGACGTTGACCGACGCGAACGTCCCGCCCGGCCTCCGGTAGCGCCGCAGGTCGCCGACCCGTGCCCGCGCCGACAGCGGCAGGCAGGTGTGCTGCTCCCACAGCAGCCGATCAACCGTCATACGGGCACGCTACCTGCATGTCTTGGCCGCCACCGAGGGGCGTGGTTACGCTCGCCGGGTGAAGCGTGCCCTCGTGGTCGGCAACAGTGACGGGATCGGACTCGCGCTCACGCAGCGCCTCGTCGCCGAGGGGTGGAGCGTCACCGGCATGTCACGCAGCCCGCGGGACGGCGTCGTGCAGCACGTCGTGGACGTCACCTCGGACGAGTTCCCCGCGGTGCTCGCCGGGATCGGCCCGGTGGACCTGTGCGTGTACGCGGCCGGCGTCGGCGAGATGCTCGACCCCGCGGACCTCGCGGCGCAGACGAGGGCGCTCCAGGTGAACCTGATCGGCGCGGCCCGGACCGTCGAGGCGGTCGTGCCGGGCATGCTCGCGGCCGGCCGCGGTCATGTCATCGGGCTGTCGAGCCTCGCCGACGTGCTCATCTCCGCCGACGCGCCCGGGTACGCCGCCTCGAAGGCCGGCCTGACCTCCTACCTGCTCGGCCTGTCGGCGGCGCTGCGCCCGCGCGGCGTGGCGGTCACCGCGGTCAGGTTCGGGTTCGTCGACACGAAGATGGCCAAGGGTGCCGCGAAGCCGATGCTGGTCAGCGTCGACCGTGCGGTGGACGTGCTCATGCAGGCCGTCCGCACCCGCCGGCCCGTGGTGTCCTACCCGAGAAGGATGTCCGTCGCCGCCCGGGCCCTGCGGATGATCACGCGGAGCACCCTGAAGCGGTGACCGTGCCGCACCGCCCGTGCCGGCGCCGCGCGGTGGCGTCATGGGCGGCGTCAGGGGGTGCCGGTCCGGGCGTCGAGGTCCGCCTCGTGGTGGACGGCGCCTTCGAGGCGGCGGCGCAGGTCGTGCACCTGCCGCAGGACGAACCGGAGTGGCAGTCCCGGCTCGACCTCGGTGCGGCCGCCGTCCCGGGCCTCGTCGACCAGCCGCTCGGCGAGGCGGTCCAGCGCCCGTTCGCCCTCGAACCGCAGCCGGAACGCCTGTTCCCTCGTCTCCGGCGGCGCCACGGCCGCGCGCAGGCCGGGCCACTCGTCGTCGAGCCAGCGGTCCACGACGCCGGCGAGGACGAGGACGGCGTTGGTGCGGTCGGCGGGGTCGGTCGCGACGCTGACGTGCGCGTCGAAGCGGGACCGCAGCCCGGTGACGCCCCACCCGGCGGCGAGGACGCCGCGCGCCGCCCAGCGGACCGTCCCCGTCGAGCCCGACCACGTCTCCCATCCGGGACTCCACAGCGCGCGGTCGAACGCGTCCCGGCCGGCGCCGCCGAGCAGCGCCAGGCCGAGGAGCAGCCCGCCGTTGCAGTCGGTCGAGGCGCCGGCCGTCCCCCAGTCGAGGAGCCGCCGCGCCCAGGACGGGTCGCCGGTCTTCACGGCGAGGGCGGGCAGCAGCTCGGGAAACAGCCCGCGGCCCTCGTGCCGGCGCAGCTCCGCGGCCACGTCGATGCCGTCGCACCTGAGGTGGAGGAGGCCGAGCACCGCGCTGCACTGCGCGTCCCAGTCCCCGTGCAGCGCGTGGTCCCAGAGGATGAGGGTCGCCGGCTCGTGGCCGAGCCAGCCGACCACGTGCAGCACCTCGGGGTTGCGGTCGTGCACAGCGAGCAGCGCCGTCATGCCGAGGCCCGGCTGGGCTGGTTGTCATGCCAAGGCCCGGCTGGGGTGGTGGTCATGCCGAGGCCCCGGCCGGGTGGTCGTCAGGCCGGGGCCTCGCCGGTGGTGGTCAGGCCAGGGCCTCGACCAGCTCCTTGCAGAACGCAGGCAGGTCGTCGGGCTTGCGGCTGCTGATGAGCGGGCCGTCCACGACGACCTCCTCGTCGACCCACGTGGCGCCGGCGTTGCGGAAGTCGGTCTGCATCGAAGGCCACGACGTCACGCGGCGGCCGCCGACGCCGCCGGCCTCGATGAGGACCCAGCCACCGTGGCAGATCACGGCGACGGGCTTGCCCGACGCGACGAAGTCCTTCACGAGGTCGACGGCGGGCCGCTGCCAGCGCAACAGATCACCGTTGCCGACGCCGCCGGGTAGGACGAGGGCGGCGTAGTCGTCGGCGCGGGCGTCGGCCGCGGTCACGTCGACGTCGAACGCGTCGGCCTTGTCCAGGTGGTGGTATGCCTGCACCCGGCCCGGCTCGGGTGAGACCAGGCGCGGCGTGTGACCCGCGTGTTCGACGGCCTTCCACGGCTCCGTGAGCTCGACCTGCTCGATGCCCTCCTTGGCAACCAGAAATGCGACATTCATCGTCGATGTCCTCCTTCTGTGTCGCGCTGTGTCACGTTCCCCTGTTGCCTACCCGCTGCGCGACCACCCAAGCGTGTGACGGCTCACCCGTGGCGCCGGGACGCCGCTATCTTCGAACCGAGACGTCGAGGAGGGTCGATGGCCAAGGCGACGGTCACCGGGTTGTCACGCCCTTCCGGCAGCTCCCGGGCGTCAGGCCCTTCCGGCAGCTCGCAGCTGCCGGAGCTCAAGGCGTCGTGGTGGGAGTCGCACAGCGTGGCCCTGGCCAGCGTGCGGTTCAGCGCGATGGCGCGGCGTCTTCCGGCGGTCCTCCGGCAGGCGGTCGCGATCGCGTGGCAGGCCAACCGCCGCGACACCGTGGCCGCGCTGGCGCTCAACCTGCTCGCCGGGGTCGCGACCGCGTTCGGGCTGCTCGCGACGCGAGGGGTCCTGCAGGCGCTGTTCGCCGCGGGTCCGACCCTGGACCGGGTCCGGGCGGCGGTGCCGTCGCTGGTCGTCGTCGCCGCCGCGACCTTCGTGCGGAGCGGACTGTCGATCATCGCCGGCTGGGCGCAGGCGCGCCTCGAGCCGCAGGTGCTCACGACCGCGGAGCGGCGGCTGTTCGAGCTGACGACGCAGGTCAAGCTGGCCGCGTTCGACGACGCCGGGTTCTCCGACGAGATGGAACGCGCCCGCAACCGCGGGTCGCTCGCGGTGCAGTTCCTGACCCGCGGCGCGATCGACCTCACCGCCGGCCTCGCCGGGCTCGCCGCGACCGCGGTCACCCTCGCGCTGCTGCACCCCGTGCTGCTCGGCGCGCTGCTGCTGGCCAGCGTCCCGGCCGCGTGGGCGGCGGTGCGGGCGGCCCGCCTCGCCTACCTCAGCAACCACGCGCGCACCAGCCGCCGGCGCCGGCTGTGGATGCTGTCCGACCTGATGGCGAACCGGGCCACGGCCGCGGAGCTGCGCGCGTTCACGATGCGGCCGTTCCTCCTGCGCGAGTACGACATCATGGCCGGCGCGGAGACGAGGACGGAGCTGGAGGTCGTCCGGCGCCAGACGATGACCCGGCTCGTCGGCGGCGTGTTCTCCGGCGTCGCGACGTTCGGGGTGTACGTGGCGCTCGGCGCGCTCCTCGTCGACCACCGGCTGCCGCTCGCCGCGGCGGGCACCGCGGTGCTCGCGCTGCAGGCGGCCCGCAACGCGCTCGCGCTCGCCGTCACCAACGTCAACCGCGTCTACGAGGAAGGGCTGTACTTCAACGACTACACCGACTTCCTGGCCCGCGCCGGCGAGCGGATGCCGCCCGTGACCAGGGAGGCGACCGTGCGGGCGCCGGCGAGCATCGAGGTCCGCGACGCCACCCTGCACTACGCGGAGACCGACGCGCCCGCGGTCCTCGGCGCGAACCTGACCGTCCACCGCGGACAGACGATCGCGCTCGTCGGGGAGAACGGCTCCGGCAAGACCAGCCTCGCGCGGCTCATCGCCGGGCTGTACCACCCGGACAGCGGCACCGTGTCGTGGGACGGCACGCCGCTGTCCACCGTGGACCCCGAGGACGCGTGGCGGCACGTGGCGATGGTCAGCCAGGAGTACTGGCACTGGCCGTTCACCGCGGAACGCAACATCCTGCTCGGCACGAACGACGGCCCACGCGACGGCACGAACGACGGCCCGCGCGACGGCACGAACGACGGCCCGCGCGACGGCCCGCGCGACGGCACGAACGACGGCACGCACGACGAGCCGCGCGACGAGCCGGGCGACGGGCTGCGCGAGAAGACGCACGACGGGCTGGTCGAGGCCGCCGCGCGCAAGGCCGGCGCCCACGACATGATCGCCGGGCTGCCGGCCGGCTACGACACGCTGCTGTCGCGCAACTTCGCCGGTGGGCAGGACCTGTCCGGCGGCCAGTGGCAGCGCCTCGCCGCCGCGCGGGCGTTCTACCGCGACGCGCCGGTGCTCATCTGCGACGAGCCGTCCGCGGCGCTGGACGCGAGGGCCGAGCACGCGCTGTTCGCGGCGCTGCGGGCCGGCGCGCCCGACCGGATCACGGTGCTCATCACGCACCGCCTCGCCAACGTCCGCCACGCCGACCACATCTACGTCCTGCACGAGGGGCGCGTCGTCGAGCACGGCGCCCACCTCGACCTGCTCGCCGCCGGCGGCACGTACGCGGAGCTGTTCGCATTGCAGGCGACGGGGTACACGGCCGCTTGATACCTTCGCGGCGTGATCGAGGTGCAAGCCCGCAGGGCCACCGCGGCCGACGCCGGCGAGCTGGTCCGGCTGCGGATGGTGATGTTCCAGGCGATGGACGGTGTGGTGCTCGAGCCGGGGGACTGGGCCGAGCAGGCCGCAAGCTCGTTGCGGCGGCGGCTGCCCGGCGACGACGCCCGGACCGCGGCGTTCGTGGTCGACCGGCCCGGCGAACCGGGACGGCTGGCGGCGTGCGCGGTCGGCGTCATCGACGAGCGGCTCGGCTCCCCGTTGAACCCGACCGGCCTGAGCGGCTACGTCTTCAACGTCTCCACCGACGACGGATACCGGCGCCGCGGCTTCTCCAAGGCGTGCGTGGCGGCCCTGCTCGGCTGGTTCCGGGACAACGGGGTCGTCCGGGCGCAGCTGCACGCCTCCGAGGAGGGCTACGACCTCTACCGCGGGTTCGGCTTCCGCGACGTGGACCACCCGTCGATGGTGATCGCCCTCTGACCGGTCAGGCGGCGGGCCGCCCGGTGCGGGCGGCGTCGAGGGCGGACTGCAGCGAGCGCCGGTAGCCGTCGCTGGTGTAGGTGGCGCCCGAGACCGTGTCGAGGTCGGCGCTCTGGCGTTCGAGGGCCTGCTCACGCAGTACCGGTGCCGCGCGCATGCCGATCTCGATGCCGCGGGCCGCGGCCGTCGGGAGGCGCACCGTGACCACGTCGACGAGGCGGCCGCCGCGGACGTCGGCGCGGACCTGGACGGGCCCGAACGGGTTGGTGAAGACCGCGCCGAGATGGGAGCCGTCCATCATCCGGGACGGGTCCACGACACGGACACCCGGCGCGGGCTGGGAGGCGACGGCCGGGGCGTGCGCCGTGGAAGGGCCGGACGGACGGGTGGCGGCGGCCGGCGGGACCGGGACCACGGCCGGGAGCTGGGCCTTCACCGCGACCAGGAGCGCGGTCACCACGCCGGTGCCGAGGACGGCGAAGCCGATGCGTCGCATCAGAACTCGAACGGGTCGAGGTGGATCTGGCGGGCCGGCACCCCGGTCCGGCGCAGCGCCACCACGGACGCGTCGACGAGACCGGCCGACCCGCACAGGTACACGTCGCGGCGGGTCAGGTCCGGCACCAGCTCGAGCAGCCCGCGCGGGCTGAACGCGCGCCGCGGGCCGGGGTCGTCGCGGCCGCCGGTGACGTACCAGACCTGCGCGTCGCGCGCCTCGGCGAGCAGCGACAGCTCCTCCCGGAAGACCAGCTCGCCGGCGTTGCGCGCCCGGTACAGCACGACCGTCCGCGGCGGGAGCTCCTCCAGCAGCGCCCTGATCGGGCCGATGCCGCTGCCACCGGCGATGAGCAGCGCACGGGCCTGCCGGCGGCGGTCGGCGGTGAAGTCGCCGCTGGGGCCCTCCACGAAGACGCGCGTGCCGGGCCGCAGCCGGCGCAGGCCGGCGGTGTGGTCGCCGACGACCTTCACGGTCAGCCGCAGCCAGTCGTCGTTCGGGGCCGCCGACATCGAGAACGGGTGTGCCTGCCACCAGTTGCGGTCGTCGAGGAACCGCCAGCGGAAGAACTGGCCGGCGCGGACCCGCAGCTCCGGCAGCCGGTCGCCGCCGATGTAGATGGAGATCATGTCGGGGCCTTCGAGCACGACGGACCGCACCCGGAAGCGGTGCCGCAGGTTCATCCGTACGGGAGCGAACAACCGCCCCCAGAGGACCGCGCCGACGACCGCGCACCACAGCGCCAGCGAGAAGGCGCGCGAGAAGCCGGGCGCCGACATCTCCTGCCCGACCGCGAACTGGTGCCCGACCGAGAGCACCAGCACCAGGTAGGACGTGAGGTGCAGCAGGTGCCAGACCTCGTAGGACATGCGGCGCCGCAGCAGCGGCAGCGCCAGGACCGCGAGCGCCACGAGCAGCCCGGTGCCGACGAACGCGCCGAGCATCCCGGTGTACTTGTCGACCGTGAGCAACCGGACGACCTCGCGGGCGGGCCCGACA
Organism: Dactylosporangium sp. NPDC050588; assembly: GCF_040654975.1. Classification (NCBI taxonomy): domain Bacteria; kingdom Bacillati; phylum Actinomycetota; class Actinomycetes; order Micromonosporales; family Micromonosporaceae; genus Dactylosporangium; species Dactylosporangium sp. NPDC050588. Next base: position 33,648 of record NZ_JBFAJA010000040.1, read on the forward strand.
CGTTCGAGCTTCGCGTAGCCCAGGACGGTGAACGCGGCGTGGGCGAGCACCGCGGCCACGACGAACACGCCGAGGTCGCGGTGCCAGTGCAGCAGGTCCCGGGCGCCCAGCCAGCGGTCCAGCCAGGCGACCCGGGACATCAGCAGCACCTGCACCAGCAGGACGTAGCCCGCGACGAGCCCGGTGATCCGCCCCACCGCCGTCAGCGACGTCGCCGGGTCGCGCAGGAACCCGGCGGGCGTGTTCCACCACCACGGCAGCAGCGTCGCCACCAGCCCCAGCCAGAACGCGGCGATCGTCACCGCCCGCCACGCGTCGACGGAGCGCCGGCGCCGGTACGGCCGGCGGAACTCACGCGGGATGACCGCCCCTGGAACCGGCTCTCGTAGTGCCCCTTGAATGTCCACCGGGGACGGTCTTACCAATCGCGCGGGCCGGCGGCCAAACCCTTCAGGTGCTTTTAAAGCGGCCCTAATCCAAGGGCCGTCCACACTGGACTCAGTCCAGAACGGACAGCCGGTAGAAGCGCCAGAAGTCGTGCTCGATCGGCAGCACCGTGCACGACAGGCCGGCCTGCGCCGCCCACCGGGCCACCGTCGGCGCGCGCAGCGCGGTCCCGGCCGCCTCCACCGGATCCTCCGCCATCGTCGCCGGCAGGCAGTGCAGGACGCTGAACGCGTACTGCAGCCGCTCGATCTCACCCGCCGGCGCGGTGAACTCGTCGGCCACCCGCTCGTCGGCGACGAGCACCGCTCTGCCCGGCGCGAGCAGGCCCCGCACGGTCCGCAGCACCCCGGCCGGGTCGCCCATGTCGTGCAGCGCCTCGAAGATCGTGACGAGGGCGTAGTCGCCCGCCGCGGCCGTCGCGTCCTGCCGCAGGAACGACACCCGGTCCGCGGGCCGGACCGCCGAGGCCCTCGACGCGGTGCGGGCGCACCGGGACTGGCTGCGGGACGAGACCGGCCTCGACCCGTCGGCGGCGGTGCGCGCCCTGCAACGCCGGCTCCTGAGCGACCGGGCTTCCCCCGTACCGACGCCGGGAACGCCGACGCGGAGGACCGCTGGGCTCATCGGGCGGGACGCCGACCTCGGCGCCGTCGCCGCGCTCGTCGAGGCCGGCGCCGGTGGGGTCGTGACGCTGGTCGGGCCCGGCGGGGTCGGCAAGACCAGCCTCGCGCGGGCGTGCGGGCCGGCGTGGTGGGTCGACCTGGCCGCGGTCGGCGACCCCGCCGCCGTCGCGCCGGCGGTCGCCGCGGCCGCCGGGCTCGTCGTCGAGGGGCGGCTCGCCGACGCTCTCGCCGCGTGGGCGCGCGGCGCCGAGGGGCTCCTGGTCGTCGACAACTGCGAGCATCTCGTCGACGCCGTCCACGACGTCCTCGTCGGACTGTCGCTTGAGGACTGCCCGGCCCTTCGGGTCCTGACGACCAGCCGGGAGCGCATCGGGCTGCCGGGCGAGCGCGTGTACGTCGTCGACCCGCTCACCGCCCCCCACGCGGTGCGGCTGTTCACGGCGCGCGCGTCCGCCGCCGACCCGGGCTTCGCGGCGCTGACGGACCCGGGGTTCGCGGCACGGGTCGGCGCGCTGTGCGAGGCGCTCGACCGGCTGCCGCTGGCGATCGAGCTGGCGGCGGCCCGCGTCGGCACGCTCACCGTCGACGACCTGAGCCGGCGGCTCGACGCGCGGCTGGTCCTGCTGGACGCGGGCCCGCGCGGCCGGCCGGCGCGGCACCAGACGCTGCGGGCGGTCGTCGACTGGTCGTGGCGGCTGCTCGGCGAGCAGGAGCGGATCGCGTTCGCGCGGCTGCACGTGTTCGCCGCCGGGATCGACCTCGACGCGGCGGAGGCCGTCATCGGCTACGGCCCGCTGCCGGCCGGCTCGGTCGCCCACGTCGTCGCGCTGCTCGCCGAGCGGTCGCTGCTGACCCGGCCCGGCAGCGCGGGCGTCGGGCGGTACCGGATGCCGGCGAGCCTGCGCGTCTACGCCGCCGAACTGCTCGACCCGGCCGCCGACCGGGAGCTGCGGCTGCGGCACGCCACCCACTTCGCCGGCCTCCTCGAGGCGGCCGACCAGGGTCTTTCGGGTCCGGACGAGGCCGCGTGGGTGGCGGTCGTCGAGGGCGCGCTGGACGATGCCCGGCAGGCGTGGCACTGGTCGCGCGCGCACGCGCCGGCGCTCGCGGCCCGGATCGCCGGGGCGGTCGCGTTCGTCGGGTTCTGGCACCTGCGGGCCGACCTGCTCGCCTGGTCGACGCTGACGCTGCCGCTGCGCGCCGCCCGGCAGGCGCCCGGGGTGCTGACCGGCGCGGCGTACGCCGCCTGGCTCGACGGCGACTTCACCACCGCCGCGCGGATCGCCCGCGAGGCCCTCGACGCGGGCCACGCCGGCGCCGCGGACCTGCTCGGCGACATCGCCCTCATCCAGGGCGACCTCGACGGGGCCAGCACACAGTACGAGCGGGCGGTCGCCGTGCTTCCCGCGGGCGGTGCGGCGCAGGCGATCGCGGCGGCCAACCTCGCGCTGCCGCTGGCGTACCGGCAGGACCCGGCCGCGCTTCCCGTCGCCGAGGCGGGTCTCGCGGCGGCCCGCGCCACCGGCAACCCGTCGGCGACGGCGTTCGCGCTCTTCGCCCTCGCCGAGGCCCACGGCGACGGCAACCCCGCGGCCGCGGTCGCCGCGCTCGACGAGTCGCTGCGGCTCGCGACGGCGGTCGGCGGCCGGTTCGTCATGGGCGTCGCCCGCACCGCCATGGTCGCGCTGCGCGGCCGCCACGGGCCGCCGGAGCCGGCGCTCGCCCTGTTCGCCGGCGCGATCAGGCACTGGCGGACGACCGGCGGCCGGCCGTTGCTGATCATCGCGCTGCGCAATCTGGTGGTGTTGTTCGTGCGTACGGGCCGCGACGTGCCCGCGGCCGAACTCGCCGGGGCGTTGGACGTGCCGTCGGGGGTGTACGGCGCGGAGGCTTCCCGGCTCGCCCAGGCGCTCGCGGCGGTGCGGCTCCGGCTGCCGGCGGACACCGCGGAGGAGGCATGGCAGCGGGGGCGCCTGCGGACCGCGGACGAGGCCGCCGCGGAAGCCCTGCGCCACCTGCCGGCCTGAACCAGCGCCGCGCCGCCACCGGCCGGACGCGTCGCTCGGAACATAACCGAAATTTCGGATATGTCGGCGAAGCCGATTTATCCGTTCGCCGCGCAGGGAAGTGGCCCAGCCGGCCGTTCGGCGAAACCGCAGCGACTCGTCGAGCGCGGCCGCGGCGGTCGGAGTCGAATGGGCCGGAAACGGTGGCGGCCGCCACCGGGAAGGAACCGGTGGCGGCCGCGGGGACCGTGGAACGCGGGTCAGCCCTTCTTGACGCCCTTGCCGCTGCGGAACAGCTTGACCATGCCGGCGAAGAAGCGCTCCATCTCGGAGCCGAAGGGGTTGTCGCTGACGACGTAGGTCCAGGTGGCGCTGGGGCGGACGAGACCGGCGTCGGCGGGCTGCCAGTCGGGGCCGTCGATCTCCAGCTCCTCGAACTCCTTGACGGTGCGGTCGTCGATCTCGGCGAGCAGGCCCCGGAAGGCGGGGATCGCCTCGCGGTGGAACTCGTCGAGCGGGTCCTGGGCGCCGAGGACGCGCAGGTGGATGCCCTCGCGGAGCTCGCTCATGTCGGCGAGGTGCTCCGACCAGGCGGAGTCGGCGTGGAAGAGAGCGATCGTGCGGGCGATGTGGAGCACCGCCTCCTCGCCCAGCTCCTCGGCCAGCTCGTTGTAGCGGTCGGGGGCGCGCTCGGCGAGGAGCTCGCCGGCCGCGTCGGTCGTGAGGAGCTCCTCGCGGCGCTTCGCGTGCAGCTGGCGGTGCTGGTCCAGCAGGTAGTTGTAGCGCCAGGTGTTGCGGTGGATCTCCAGGTTGACGGTCTCCGCGACGCGCTGCGCGGAGCCGATCGCCCAGCGGACGTCCTCGTCGTCGATGGCGCCGTCGGCGTCGGCCTTGCCCATCGGCATGGGCTCGGGGCCGTAGCGCTCGATCAGCTCGTCCTCGAGGCTGACGAAGAACATGGACTCGCCGGGGTCGCCCTGGCGGCCGGCGCGGCCACGGAGCTGGTCGTCGATGCGGCGGCTGTCGTTGCGGGCGGTGCCGATGACGAAGAGGCCGCCGAGGCCCTCGACCCGCTCACGGTCCTTCTCGTCGCTGCCGCCGAGGCGGATGTCGACGCCGCGGCCGGTCATCTGGGTGGAGACGGTGACGGCGTTGAACGAGCCGGCCTCCGCGACGATGCCGGCCTCCTTCTCGTCGTTCTTGGCGTTGAGCACGACGCACTCGACGCCTTCCTCGGCGAGGGTGGCGGCGAGCTGCTCGGACTCCGCGACGCTGAGCGTGCCGACGAGCACGGGACGGCCGGTGGCGTGCATCGCGACGATCTCGTTGACGACGGCGATGTCGCGCTCCTCGGCGGAGGCGTAGACGCGGTCGGGCCAGTCCTTGCGGACGTTGGGCAGGTGCGGCGGGATGACCGCGACCTCCAGCTTGTAGAACTCGCGGAGCTGGTCGCCGACCGGCAGGGCCGTGCCCGTCATGCCGCAGATCTTCTTGTACTGCGTGAGGAACGCCTGGACGGTGATGGTCTGCAGGACGGTGCCGCCACCGCTGCTGCGGATCTTCTCCTTGGCCTCGACGGCGGCCTGGAGGCCGTCGGGCCAGCGCCGCCGCTGGGCGACCCGGCCACGGAACTCGTCGATGAGCTCGACCTTCTCGTCGCGGACGATGTAGTCGACGTCGCGGACCAGCAGCGCCTCGGCGTGCAGCGCCAGGTTGACGGCGGTGAGCGAGTCCATGTGCTCGGCGGCGTAGAGGTCCAGGCCGAGCAGCGCCTCGACCTTCGCCAGGCCGGACGTTGAAAGATGCACGGTGCGGCCCTCGTCGACGACCTCGTAGTCGTGGTCGCGGCGCAGTCCGCTGACGATCTCGGCGATCGCGACCGGCGAGTCCTTCTCGTCGATGGTCGAGCCGGCGAGGACCAGCGGGACCTTGGCCTCGTCGATGAGGATCGAGTCGGCCTCGTCGATGATGACGGTGCCGAACTCGCGGTGCACCCGGTCTTCGGTGTCGGTCACGATGCTGTCGCGGAGCAGGTCGAAGCCGGCCTCGCTGACGGAGACGTACGTGATGTCGCACGCATACGCCGCCCGGCGCTCCTCGGGGGTCGAGGACTCGTTGACCCAGCCGACGGTCAGGTCGAGCAGCTCGTAGACCGGGCGCATCCACTCGGCGTCGCGGCGGGCGAGATAGTCGTTGACCGTGATGACGTGGACCGGGCCCTGCGCGGCATAGCCGGCGGCGGCGATCGCGGCGGTCAGGGTCTTGCCCTCACCGGTGGCCATCTCGACGACGTGCCCGGCCAGGAGCACCTGGGCGCCGAGCAGCTGCACGTCATAGGGGCGCTCGTCGAGGGCTCGCTTCGCGGCCTCCCGGCCGAGGGCGCACGCCTCGACGAAGTCCTGCGGGTCCTCCCGCTGGTGCAGCGCCGTGGCGGCGGCGCGGAGCTCGTCGTCGGTGAGCTCGGACAGCTCGGCCTCGCGCTCCTCGATCTCCGGCAGGAGTGCCCGCATCGGCTCGAGGTCGATCGTGGTGCCGGGCTGCTCCTGCAGCTTGCGACGCCACGCGTTGAATTTGCTCACCAAACCCATGGCCCCCACGATACGTCCCCGCGCGCCGGACATGTGCGCCCCATCACCGTCACTTGGCGGCGCCACCGGGAAGCCGAGCGACAATCGTGGAGTGGAACAGTTGATCAGGCTCGTCGAAGGCGGTGGCGTGGTCGTCCTCAGCGGCGCCGGGCTGTCGACGGAGTCGGGCATTCCGGACTATCGCGGTCCGAGCGGGCTGCAACGCAACGCGTCGCCGATGACGTTCCAGACGTTCACCGGCGACCCGGTGGCCCGGCGGCGCTACTGGGCGCGCAGCTACCTGGGCTGGCGCACGATCGCGGAGGCGTCGCCCAACGACGGGCACCGCGCGGTCGCCCGGCTGCAGCGCGGCGGCCTGGTCACCGGGATCGTCACGCAGAACGTCGACGGCCTGCACCAGGCCGGCGGCGCGGACCCGGTCATCGAGCTGCACGGCGGCCTGGACCGGGTGGTCTGCCTCGACTGCGGCGACGTGACCGCCCGCACGGCCCTCGACGGGCGGCTGCGCGGCGCGAACCCGGCCTATGCGCAGGCCGGCGGGGACATCAACCCCGACGGCGACGTCGACCTGACCGACGAGCAGGCGGCGGACTTCGTCACGGTCGGCTGCGAGGACTGCGGCGGCATGCTCAAGCCCGACGTCGTGTTCTTCGGCGAGCAGGTGCCGATGCCGCGCGTGGAGGCGGCGTTCGCGCTCGTGGAGCGGGCGGCGGCGCTGCTGGTGCTCGGCTCGTCGCTCACCGTCCTGTCCGGGCGGCGCTTCGTGATCCGGGCGGCGAAGCTGGGCGTGCCGATCGCCATCGTGAACCAGGGACCGACGAAGAGCGACGACCTGGCAGCTGTACTGGTGGACGCCCCGCTCGGCAAGACCCTGACGCACCTGGCCGAGCTGGCCGCCTGACCCTCGTACCGGCGCCGCGACGACGATCAGGAGGACGGCCATACCGCCGGCCGCCGTTCAGCGCGCCCCTGATCCGGGCGATCGGGTGCAACACCGGACAAAGTCTGCGCGCGGTGCACTGACCCCCGACGGCCGGCGGGCCCTCGGGGGTCGATGTGCGCGTGCGGAGACGGTTATGGGGTGACGGGGGGATCCGACCGGTGTGGCGGGCGCCAGGTCCACACGCCTCCGGCGACGCCGACGGCGCAGATCGCCAGGACGGTGCCCGCGACGCTGGTGGCGGCCAGGCCCACGACGACGCCGAGGACGCCGGCGACGGCGATGGTGACCGCGGTGATGCGACGGGGTGTGACGCGGCGGGTCATCGCCCGGTTGAACCCGTTGACGAACCGCGTGTCATTGCGCAGTGCGGCTTCGATGTCCGCGAGCCGCTGCTGCTCGCTCTCGCTGAGCATGATGCTCAACCTCCTCCGACGGGCCTGCCCGGTGCGCGACGTGTACCCGCTCCGCTCGATGGTCACACACTTCGGCGGGTTTAGGGTCGGTCGATCGGCGCCAGTGACAAACTCCCAGCCTGCGGGGTTGCTGCCTGAACAGGCAAATGCCCCATTTGTCACTTCTGGCGACCTGCGAGCTGATGTCCGGTGTGCGATTCTCTACGGCGAACACGTCAGGCATCGGGGAGGACGATCGTGGATCCGTCGCAGCAGTGGCAGCACCCGCAGCAGGGGCAGCAGCCGCAGTACCCGCAGCCGGGTCCGCAGTACCCGCCGCAAGGACAGCAGCCGCAGTACCCGCCGCAGCAGTACCCGCAACACACGACCCAGTTCCCGCAGCAGCCCCAGCAGCCGCAGCAGCCGTCGTACCCGCAGCAGCAGCCGCAGTACCCGAACCAGCCGTACTCGGCGCAGCCGTACAACATCGCGCCCAACTCCGCCGCGCCGTACAGCGGACCGCCCGCCAACCCGTACGCGGCGCCTGGCCCGTACGTGACGCCGACGCCGCTGCCCGCCCCGGCGCGGTCGCGCGGCAACCGGCTCGTGCCGATCCTCGCGATCGGCGGGGTCCTGGTCGTCGTGCTGGTGGTCGCGATCGTCGTCGTCGCGCTGAACCAGGACAAGGAGCCCGCGGCCGGGCCCACGGTCGCGGCGTCGGCGTCCCAGTCCGGTCCGGTCGACGCCTGCCTGGTCGGCAAGTGGAACCAGACCAGCTACCAGAAGATCGTCGACCTGGGTGGCACCGACATCGACAAGCGTGAGGGCATCGGCAAGGTCAAGATGACCGGCGGCGGCAAGCAGTGGACGATCAACGCCGACGGCACCGCGGTCGAGGACGACACCAAGACCGTGTACAGCGGCAAGGACGACAAGGGCCGCACCATCGACGCCACGTTCTCCGGCAAGACCGACTGGCAGGTCAAGACGGTCGGCCGGACGATCGAGTTCGCCGGCAAGGAGAGCACGTCCTCGGTGGTCATCTCGGTCGACGGGCGCAAGGCCGGCACGATCAACCTCGAGCCCAACCTCGACCCGACCAACTACACCTGCGTCGGCGACGTGTGGCGCACGTCGAGCACCCAGGACCCGGACTCGTTCGCCCGCTACGACAAGGTCAAGTGATCTGACACCTGGCTGAAACCCCTCGATTGGCGATGCCCGTCGAGGGGTACAGCGACCAGCATGACCGGTCCGGAGCGCAGCGGAGAGACCGGGCATCATGGGCGCAGTCTTCGGTCAGGCCGGCGCCGGAGCGTAGCGGAGGTGGCGGCATGACCTGGATCGCGCAAGTGTCCGACCGTGCCAGGGCGCGGCTGACGACGGCCCGCCGCACCGGCGTGGTCCCCGAGTTCCGCCGCGAGGTCCCGGACCGTGACGTCCTGGTCGTCGACCAGCGTTCCACAGTGGACGACGGCATCCCGCACGGCGTCCGCGTCGCCGGCGCGTGGGCGTGGCGGATCGTGCTGTTCATCCTCGCGGCGTACCTTCTGCTGCGGCTGATCGGCGCGCTGCGGCTGATGGTGATCCCGGTCGTCGTCGCCCTGCTGCTCGCGGCCCTGCTGGAGCCCGCCGCCGCCGCGCTGCGCAAGCGTGGCGTGCACCGCTCGCTCGCCGCCGGGATCGTGCTCGTCGCCGGGCTCGTCATCGTCTTCGGCGGGCTCGGCGTCATCGTGCAGACGTTCATCGCCCAGTTCGACAGCCTCTCCGAACAGGTCACCGGGGGCGTCAACGAGATCCGTGACTGGCTCGCCCGCGGCCCGCTGCACGTGTCGAAGGAGCAGGTCGACAGCGCCATGGCCGGGTTCGGCGACCAGCTGAAGTCCAACCGGGGCGCGCTCACCTCCGGGGCGCTGACCACCGCCACCACGCTCGGCGAGGTCCTCACCGGCTTCTTCGTGGTGCTGTTCACGCTGTTCTTCTTCCTGCGCGACGGCGGGCAGATCTGGGAGTTCCTGTGCCGCCTGCTGCCCCGCCCCGCGCGGCTGCCCGCGGCCCGCGCCGGGCACTACTCGTGGTTCACGCTGGTGTCGTACGTGCGGGCGACGGTCCTCGTCGCGTTCGTCGACGCCGTCGGCATCGGCATCGGGCTGGCGATCCTGCGCATCCCCCTCGCGCTGCCGCTCGCGGCGCTGGTGTTCCTCGGCGCGTTCATCCCCGTCGTCGGCGCGACCCTGTCCGGCGCGGTCGCCGTGCTCGTCGCCCTCGTCACCAAGGACCCGCTGCACGCGCTGCTGGTCCTCGCCATCGTCATCGCCGTGCAGCAGCTCGAAGGGCACGTGCTGCAGCCGCTCATCATGGGCCGCGCCGTCTCCCTGCACCCCCTCGCGGTGATCCTCGCGATCACCACCGGGGTGGTCGCCGCCGGCATCGTCGGCGGGCTCGTCGCGGTGCCGCTGCTGGCGGTCGGCAACACCGCCATCCGGTACCTCGTCGCCCATCCCGACGGCGAGCCGACAGCGGACAGAGAGCCACCGGGCACCGAGCCCTCCGACGAGTCCGACGGCGGCCCGATCGCGTCCGAGCCGCCCGAGCCCACCCCGCCCCCGCCGGGCGAGGACCTGCCGGACGCGGAAACCTCCGGGAGCACCCGCTCGCGCGAGTAGGGTTGGTCCCGCACCGACCATCCAGGAGGAGCTGACATGCCGCTGACCGGAGAGTACGCACCGGGCGCCGCGGACTGGGCCAACGAGCAGGCCCAGCTGTTCGAGCGGACCAACGGCGCCGAGGGCAACACGCTGCGCGGCCGGCCGATCATCTTGCTCACCACGCTCGGCGCCAAGACCGGCAAGATCCGCAAGAACCCGCTGATGCGGATCGAGCACGACGGGGAGTACGCGGTCGTCGCCTCCGCCGGCGGCCAGCCGAAGCACCCCGTCTGGTATCACAACCTCGTCTCGCACCCGCGGGTGGAGCTGCAGGACGGCCCGGTCCGCAAGGACTACACCGCCCGGCTCGTCACCGGCGACGAGCGCGCCGCCTGGTGGAAGCGCGCCAACGAGACCTGGCCCGACTACGACGAGTACCAGACCAAGACCGACCGGGAGATCCCCGTCTTCGTGCTCACCCCCGTGAGCTGACTTGACCGACCCGGTCCTGCTTGCGCTGCTGGCCATGCAGCGCCACTCGTGGGAGCAGGGCGTCGCCTCGCACGCCCTGCTCGACCTCGGCCGCACGGACCTGGCGCGGCTGCTCGCCCTCGACGCGGTCGTGCACCAGAGTCCCGACGGCCGCCTCGGCACGGTGGGGGAGGAGTCCGGCTCCGTCAACGGCGCCGCCTGCGGCGAGGCACTCATCGACCTGCCCGCCCCCGGGCCCGGCGCCACGCCTCCGCCCACCGGTGTCCGCGGCCTGGGCGGCGGCGCGCCTGCCCCCGGCGGCGCGCGGGCGGTGGCGGCGCATCCGGCGCTGGCGGCGCAGCTCGACTGGTTGCTGGCGCGGGCGCCGCGGGCCGCGGACGGCACGCTCTTCCACGTGATCGGCTCCCGGGAGGTGTGGGCCGACACGGTCTACATGGTGGTGCCGCTGCTCGCCGCGGCCGGTCACCCCGGCGAGGCCGTCCGGCAGGTCGCCGGCCATCGTGAGCGCCTGTGCGGCGGCGGCCTGTACGCGGCCCGCTGGGACGAGGACACCGCCGCCCTCACCGCGCCGGAGCACTGGGGCACCGGCAGCGGCTGGGTCGCCGCCGGCATCGCCCGGGCGCTGCGCCACGACCCGTCGCTGGAGCCCGCCCTGGCCGGCCACGCCCGGGAGATCGTCGACGCGTGCCTGGCGCTGCGCCGCCCCGACGGCCTGTTCGGCAACGTCCTGGACGACCCGGCGTCGTTCCCGGAGGCGAACGTCGCGCAGATGCTCGCGTACACCACCTGCGCCGGCGTCGCGGACGGCTGGCTCCCGCCGTCCTACGCGGCCGTGGGCCGGTCGCTGATCGCCGCGGTCGCGCCGCTGGTCACCCCGGACGGCCTGGTCACGGGCGTGTGCGGCGCCCCCGTGTTCGACCGCCCCGGCACCTCCGCCGAGGCGCAGTCCTTCTACCTGATGGCCCGGGCCGCGGCGGCCCGCCTTCCCGTCTGACACCGTCTCCGCCATTCCCGGCCGGCGGCCCGGTCACCCGTCTGACGGCCCCTCGGCGAGGGCGTCGGTGGCGTGGCGGCCGGCGGTGGTGGCGCGGTCGAGGAACTCGGCGAGCAGCGCCAGCTGCGCCTCGTCGTAGCCGGCGCACAGGTCGTCCATGGCCTCGTTCATCCCCGCGTAGAGGCCGAAGATCTCCGCGTTGCGCTCCTTCAGCGCACGGACCTGCACCGCACGGCGGTCGGCGGGGTCGCGTTCGCGGGTGATCCAGCCGGCGCGCTCCAGGCGGTCCAGGACGCCGGTCATCGTCGCCGGGTGCTGGCCGGCGCGGCGGGCGAGGGCGCTGGGGCTCATCGGGCCGTGCCGGTTGATCAGGTCGAGGCAGTCGAAGTCGGCGTCCTTGACCCCGAGCCGCCCGCCGACCTGGTGGTTCAGCAGCGACAGCTGGATCGACAGCTCCCGCAGCGACTCCTTGATCGCGGTCGTGGAGCGCCGCCGCTGCCGGTTGTCACGCGACTGTGATACGGAACTCATACCATCTCGATCCCGGATCCAAATATTATGAGATCCATACGATATCGGTTGTCGATGACACGATACCCGGAAGGGACCCTCATGATCCTCATTACCGGCGCGACCGGCGCCATCGGCCGGCACCTGCTGCGGACGCTGACCGCCGCGGGCGAGCCCGTCCGCGCCGTCACCCGCGGCGCCCCGCTGCCCGGCGCCGACTGCGTCCGCACCGTCCGCGACGGCCTCGCGGGCGCCACCGGACTGTTCCTGCACCCGCGGGTCGCCGGTGAGGACGCGCCGGCGATCCTTGCCGCCGCGCGCGCCGCCGGGGTCCGCAGGGTCGTCGCGCTCACCGCGTTGAACGTCGGCGACCCCGAGGAACAGCAGCCGTCGCGGTACGCCGGCGACCGCAACAAGGAGCTCGACCTCGCCACCCGCGACAGCGGCATGGCCTGGACGTGCCTGCGCCCCGCCTCGTTCGCCGGCAACGCCGCCCGCGCGTTCGGCCCGCAGGTCCGGGCGGGCGCGACGGTGCGGTACCCGTTCCGCGCCTTCGAGGAGTCCCTCGTCGACGAGCGCGACGTCGCCGAGGTCGCGGCGCGGGCGCTGCGCGACGACACCCTGGCCGGGCGGGTCCTGGAGCTGACGGGCCCGCAGTCGCTGACGCACGGGGAGCAGGTCGCGACCATCGGCGCGGTCCTGCGCCGCCCGCTGACCTTCGAGGAGGTGCCGGCCCAGGTCGCCGCGTGGCGGCTGACGGTCGCCGGCCTGCCGGAGCGGTTCGCCGGGGCGCTCATGGAGCGCTACGAGCGCCACCTCGCCGCCCCGCAGCACCCGCCGACCGGCGTGGTGGACGAGGTGCTCGGCCGCCCGGCGACCCCGTTCGCGACGTGGGTCGCCGACCACGCGGACGCGTTCTGACATGAGCGCCGCATACATCACGGTCGCCCTGGTCACGGCCGCGGCGAACCTGTTCTCCGGCACCTGCGCGGTCTGAGCCTGCGCGTCGACCGCCCGCGGCCGGGTGGCGACCCGCCCCCCCCCTGCGTCGGTGTGAGCCGGGGCTTCTGGCTGCTCCGAGGCCGCGTGGCGGCCGGGATTCGGCGCGCGGCGACCCAGGCCGTACATCGGGAGCGGGCGGATGCGGGGCGGCCCGAGCCGCGCGTCGGTGAGGGCGCACCGGCACAGTGGCGGCGCGCACCGGCGTGCGGCGGGTGTCAGCGGATGCGGCCGCGCCGGGTGGCGAGGAAGGCCTCGATGCGGCGTTGGTTGCGGCCGCCGCTGCTCAGGCCGCGGCGGGCCTTGTTGTAGAGCCAGATGCCTCCGCCGACCACGGCCGCGCCGACGATGAGGTAGAACGCGACGCTCATGAGCACCTTGAACAGCCAGATGGCGAGCGCACCGACGACGAACAGTCCGACGATGACGGCGGCGGCCGCTGCGAGGAATCGACCCATGCCTCCAATGTGCGCCCGCCGGGGCGGTGCGCGCATCGGGGATGTCACCGAATTATGCGGCGAGGGCGGCGTAGTGGCCGTCGGCCTGGAGGAGGGTGGTGTGGGTGCCGCGCTCGACGACGCGGCCGTGGTCGACGACGAGGATCTGGTCGGCGTCGCGGACGGTGGAGAGGCGGTGGGCGATGGTGATCGTGGTGCGGCCCTCGGCGAGGGTGTCGAAGGCGCGCTGGACGGCGCGCTCGGTCTCGGTGTCCAGGGCGCTGGTGGCCTCGTCGAGCACGAGGATGCGCGGGTCGCGCAGCAGGGTGCGGGCGATCGCGATGCGCTGCTGCTCGCCGCCGGAGAAGCGGTAGCCGCGGGAGCCGACCATGGTGTCGTAGCCGTCGGGGAGGCGGATGATGAGGTCGTGGATCTGCGCGGCCTTCGCCGCCTCGACGACCTCGAGGTCGGTGGCGCCGGGCTTCGCGTAGCGCAGGTTCTCGCGGATGGTGGTGTGCAGCAGGTACGTCTCCTGGCTGACGACGCCGACGACCGCCGCGAGGTCGGCGAGGCGGACGTCGCGCAGGTCGACGCCGTCGATGGTGATGCGCCCGCCGGTGGGGTCGTGCAGGCGGGCGATGAGCGACGCGATCGTGCTCTTGCCGGAGCCGGTCTCGCCGACGAGGGCGAGGGAGGTGCCGGCGGGCACGTCGAGGCTGACCCCGGCGACGGCGGCGGCGTCGCTGCCCGGGTACGTGAAGGTGACGTCCTCGAAGCGCAGGTGGCCGCGGGTGCTGGCGCGGGGCAGCGGCACCGGGTCGGCGGGGTCGTCGACCTCGACGGGCAGGTCGAGGTATTCGAAGATCCGCGCGAAGAGCGCCAGGCTGCTGGCGATGGAGACGCTGACCCCGAGCAGGCCCATGAGCGGCCGGAAGAGCGCGGACTGCAGCGCGGTGAACGCGACCAGCGTGCCGATGCTCAGCGAGCCGGCGGTCGGCGGCAGGCCGGCGCTGAGGTAGATGACGGCGGGGATGGCCGCGAAGATGATGTTCATGGACGCCATCCGCCAGCGGCCGGCGAGCTCGGAGCGCAGCTCCAGGTCGATGAGCCGGGTCGAGGAGGCGGTGAACCGGTCCACGACGGCGGCGCCGGCGCCCATGGTCTTGCTGAGGCGCACGCCGCTGACGGAGAGGCCTTCCTCGATGGTGACGTTGAGGTCGGCGAGCTCCCGCTGGCGCTGCGCGGTGATGTCGCGGCGCATCCCGGCGACCTTGCGGGTCACGTAGATCGCGGGGGGCAGCACGACGAGGGAGACCAGCGACAGCCGCCACGACAGCGCGGCCATGGCGACCGCGGTGGCGACGGTGGTGGTCAGGTTGGACGCGACCGAGGTCGCGGTCGAGGTGACGACGCTCTGCATGCCGCCGATGTCGTTGGTGATGCGGGACTGCACCTCGCCGGTGCGGGTGCGGGTGAAGAACCCGACGGACTGGCGCTGCAGGTGGGTGAACACGTCGGTGCGCAGCCGGTGCATGACCTGCTGGCCGACCTTGGTCGAGATCCAGGTCTGCACGACGCCGAGCGCGGAGGTGACGGCGGCGACGCCGACCATGCCGGCGACGAGCCAGGCGAGCAGCGTGGTGTCGCGCCGGGGGAGCGCGACGTCGATGACCTCGCGGAGCAGGAACGGGGTCGCCCCGCCGAGCGCGGAGGAGACGACGATGATGGCGACGACCGTGGCGAGGGGGCCGCGGTGCGCGGTGAAGAGGCGGCCGATGCGGGCCAGGGAGACGTTCTTGGCGCGGGCCTTGTCAGCGGTGCTGATCTCGCGCGGCGGCCGGGTCCGGTGCTGGGGTTCCAAGGGGGCTCGCTTTCTTTCGGGTAATGGTGAGGTTACCTCACTATGAGGCAGCAACACCAACCCCTGCTACCGTATTCCCGTGAAAGATGCCGACGGGTCCGGTGACGAGAGTCTCGCCGAGGCGTTCTGGAGCGTGGCCCGCCGCCTGCGGCACATGACGCACGAGACCCTCGAGCCGATCGGGATCACGCCCGGGCAGTCGCGCGCGGTGGCGGTGCTCATGCGGCACGGCGTCATGCGCCTGAGCGAGCTGTCCGACCACCTGCGGATCGCGCCGCGCTCGACCACCGAGGTCGTCGACGGGCTGCAGGAGCGCGGCCTGGTCGAGCGGCGCCCCGACCCGGCGGACCGGCGCGCCACCCTGGTCGTGCTCACCGACGCCGGGCAGGCGACCGCCGAGGCGATCCGCGCCGCCCGGCACGCCGAGGCGGAGCGCTTCTTCGCCGGCCTCGACGCCGAGGACCGCGAGACCCTCGGGCGGATCCTCAGGACGCTGCGGCCCTAGCCAGGAACAGGCTCCGCTCGCGCTCGTTGCGGGTCAGGGCCGCCGCCCGGGCGAACTCGGCCCGGGCCTCCTCGTGGCGGCCGAGGCGCTCGAGCAGATCGCCGCGGGCCGCCGGCAGGTAGGGGTAGTTCGCCAGGGCGCCGTCGAGCTCGTCGAGCAGGGCCAGCCCGGCCGACGGGCCGGAGGCCATGCCGACCGCGACGGCGAGGTTCAGCCGCACCACGGCGGACGGCGCGACGTGAGCGAGCAGCCGGTACAGGGCGACGATGCGGTCCCAGTCGGTGTCCGCGGGGCGCGGCGCCGCGGCGTGGCAGGCGGCGATCGCGGCCTGCAGCCCGTAGGGCCCGAGCGTGCCGAGGGTTTCCGCCGCCGACAGCGCCGCCAGCCCGCGGCGGATCAGCAGCCGGTCCCACCGCCGCCGGTCCTGGTCCATGAGCAGCACCGGCGAGCCGTCCGCCGCGGTCCGCGCCGGGATCCGGGCGGCCTGCAGCTCCATGAGGGCGCACAGCCCGTGCACCTCCGGCTCCGACGGCAGCAGCCCGGCCATGACCCGGCCGAGCCGGATCGCCTCCTCGCACAGCTGCGGGCGGGCCCAGTCGTCGCCGGCGGACGCCGAGTAGCCCTCGTTGAAGATCAGGTAGGTCACGCCGAGGGCGGCGGTCAGGCGGGCCGGCAGCTCCGCGGGGGCGGGCAGCTCGAACGCGACGCCGGTGAGGGCCCGCTTGGCCCGCAGGATCCGCTGCGACACGGTCGCCTCGGTGGTCAGGAAGGAACGGGCGATGGCGGCGGTGCTGAGCCCGCCCAGCGTCCGCAGGATCAGCGCCACCTGCGACTCGGTGGTCAGCGCCGGGTGGCAGGCGGTCAGGATGAGGCGGAGCAGGTCGTCGCGCACATGGTCGTCGACGTCGGGCTCCTCGTCGAGGGTCACGTCGGTGACGCCGATGACGGCGAGCTTGCGGTCGTGGTTGGCGCGGCGGCGCAGCGCGTCGACGGCGCGGTGCTTCGCCGTCGCCATCAGCCACGGGCCGGGGTCGTCGGGCACGCCGCGCACCGGCCACTGCTCCAGGGCGATGACCAGCGCGTCCTGGGCGAGCTCCTCGGCGAGGCCGACGTCGCGCACGATCCTGGCCAGCCCGGCGACGAGCCGGGCCGACTCGATCCGGAAGACCGCCTCGACCGTGTCGCGAACGTCCACGACCGCCGATTATGCGGCAGATGCCGCCGTCAGCGGCGCCACGGGTTCGAGCCGCGGCGTGAACGTGACCGCACGGTTGCGGCCGCGGAGCTTCGCCGCGTACATGGCGACGTCCGCGTGGCGCATCAGGTCGCCGGCCCCGGTGCCGCCCACGGCGATCCCGACGCTCGCCCCGACGGTGACCGTGGCGGCCGGATCAGGGCTGCCGCCGCCCGCCCCGGTGATGACCGTGGTGTCGCGGACGGCGGTGAGGACGGCGACGACCACGGTCTCACGCGAACGCATGCGCCACACCTCCCGTCGCGTCGCCGGTCCGACGCTGTCCTATCGGCGCGGCGGGCCGGAACCGTGCGAAACGTGGCACGGTTCATACTGGTGCCGGCGACCGGGGAAAAGCGTGACACGAGATCTATCTCCTTCCTGACATCCCCCGAGCGGCCTGCGTGTGACGCTGCGGCCGTGCAGCGCAACGTCCCGAACTGGCTGGCCCTGCCGGGGGCCCTGGCGTTCGTCGTGTCGCTGGCCAGCTACCTGCAGGTGGCCAGGATCGAGGGCCCGCAGCTGGACGACCGCGACATCGAGGTGTACGTGCAGGCCGGCGCCGCGTTCCGGCACCACGCGCACGTCTACGACCTGGCGTTCACCGCCGGGCACTGGCCGTTCACCTACCCGCCGGTGACGCTGCTCGCCTTCGACGCGCTGTCCCGGCTCGGCAGCGCCCACGCCCTCGTCGCGCTCAACGCGCTGACCGTCGCCTCGCTTGTCGGCGTCTGCCTGCTCAGCCTCCGGATGGCCGGGCTGCGCGGCGGGCCCGGCGTCGCCGGCGCCGCGCTCGCCCTCGCCGCCGGCGCCCTGTGGCTGGAGCCCGTCCAGGCGAACCTCAACGACGGCCAGATCAACATGATCCTGGTGCTGCTCGTCCTCGCCGACTTCGCGCTGCCGGACGGGCACCGGCTGCGGGGTGTGGCCGTCGGGGTGGCGACCGCGGCCAAGCTCGTGCCCGGGATCTTCATCGTGTACCTGCTGGTCACCCGCCGGTTCCGGGCCGCCGCGACGGCCGCCGGGACGTTCGCCGCGCTGACGCTGCTCGGCTTCGCCGCCGACGGGCGCGACTCGGCCCAGTACTGGTTCACCGGCATGTTCGCCAGCTCCGGCCGGGTCACGCAGGACAGCGCGCTCGGGGGGTCGCTGGACCAGTCGCTGCACACCCTCGCCGAACGCTGGACCGGCTCGACCGCCGTCTACTACGCCCTGGCCGCCGCCGTCGGGGTCCTCGGGTTCGCCGTCGCCCGCACCGCCCACCTCCGCGGCGAGGAGCTGGCCGGCGTCGCCTGCACCGCGCTCACCGGGCTGCTCGTCTCGCCGGTGTCGTGGACGTACCACTACGCCTGGATCGTGCCGGTGCTGGTCGCGACCGCCGCCGTCGTGGCGCAGGTCCCCGCCCGGCTGCGGTGGCTCGCCGCGGGACTGCCCGGGCTGCTCGCGATGGCCTTCCTCGCCTGGCCGATGCAGGGCCGCGGCGACCGGATCGCCGCCCCGCGCGGCCTGCTGTGGCATCTTCCCGACATCGAGGACCCCGCGACCTGGCACGGCGTGCAACGGCTGGTCGGCGACACGTACACCCTGGTCAGCGTCGCTCTGCTGGTCCTCGCGGCGGTGTGGTTGCGGCCGGGGAAAACCGCTGTCGGGGCGCCGCCGGGCGTGGCAGGTTCGACCGTGTGCATCAGCCCAGTCGCGCCCTCCCGGCAGCCTCCGAATACCTGCACCTGAACCGCGCCCAGTGGGACGAGCGGGCCCCCGCCCACGCCGCGTCGCCCGGCTACTCCCGGCAGCGGTTCCTCGACGACCCCGGCTTCCTCAGCGACGTTGTCCGCTTCGACCTGCCGCGGCTCGGCGACATCCGCGGCCGGCGCGCCGTGCACCTGCAGTGCCACATCGGCACCGACACGCTGTCGCTGCACCGCCTCGGCGCGGCGGTCACCGGTCTCGACTTCTCCGGCGCGTCGCTCGCCGAGGCCCGCGCCCTGGCCGCCGCGACCGGCGCGGACATCGCCTACGTCGAGGCCGACGTGTACGACGCGCCGCGGGTGCTCGAACCGGGCGCCTTCGACCTCGTGTACACCGGCATCGGCGCGCTCTGCTGGCTCCCGGACGTCCGCCGCTGGGCCGGGGTCGTCGCCGCGCTGCTGAAGCCCGGCGGCCGGCTGTTCATCCGCGAGGGCCACCCGATGCTGTGGGCCGTCGACGAGACCCGCCCCGACGGTCTCCTCGCGATCGACCAGGCGTACTTCGAACGGGAGGACCCCCTCGTGTGGGACGAGGACGGCACCTACGTTGAGACCGACACCGTCTTCCAGAACACGACCACCCACCAGTGGAACCACGGCCTCGGCGAGATCGTCACCGCCGTCATGGACGCCGGCCTGGACCTCACCATGCTGCGGGAGCACGACAGCGCGCCGTGGGACGCCCTGCCCGGCCGCACCACCGCCGACGAGCACGGCGAACACCGCCTCACCGACCGGCCGTGGCGGCTGCCGCAGACGTACACCCTCCAGGCCCGGAAACGGTGACGCTCTAGAATCTGGGCTTCACCAGTCGTCGTTCCCCGGGAGTGCCGCGTGTCCGCTTCGCCGTCGTCCGAGGCCGTTTCCGAGGCTGCCCGCGCCGCCCGGGCCGCCGCGCCGTCACTCGCCGCGGCGCCGGCCAAGACGATCGACGAGGCGCTGCGCGGCATGGCCCGCCGCCTCGGCGGCGGCGCCCGCGACGCGATCCTCGCCGCCAACCAGGAGGACCAGGCGGCGGCGCGGGCCGACGGGATGAGCGGCGGGCTGCTGGACCGGCTGAAGCTCGACGAGGCCCGGCTGACCGCGATGGCGGCCCAGCTCGACATCCTCGCCGGGGTCGAGGCCGAGCCGGCGCAGCGCACCATCCGCACCCTCGACGGCGGCCTGGTCCTGCAGGAGTGGCGCCGGCCCGTCGGGGTCATCGGCGCCAACTACGAGGCCCGCCCCAACGTGACCGTCGACGTCGCGTCGCAGCTGGTCAAGTCGCAGAACGCGGGGGTGCTGCGGACCGGCTCCGCGGCGCTGGCCTCCGCGGTCGCGCTCATGGACGCCGTCGTCGCGCCCGCCCTCGCCGAGGCCGGCCTCGACCCCGCCGCCGTGCAGCTGGTGCGGGCAAAGGGCCGCGACAGCGCCGAGGCGCTCGTGTCGCAGCCCGGCCTCATCCCGCTCGTCATCCTCCGGGGCAGCGGCGACAGCACCCGCAGCCTCGCCGAACGCGCCGCCCTGCACGGCGTGCGCACCCTCGCCCACGCCGACGGCGGCGGCGTCCTCTACCTCGACGAGGCCGCCGACCCGGCCAAGGCGGCCGCGCTCATCGACGCGGGCCTCGACCGGCTCGGCGTGTGCAACCGGCTCAACCTGCTGCTGGTCCACCGGGCGATCTGGGACGCGACCGTCCCCGGCGTCGTCGACGCGCTCGCCGCCCGCACCCCGGCGATCGCCGCGTCGCTGCCGCCGCACAGCCACGCCCTCGGCTACGAGTGGGCCCTCGACTCCGCCGGCGAGGCGACCGTCACGATCGCCCCGGTCTCCGGCGTCCAGGAGGCGGCCCGCATCGCCAACGACGAGACGTCCGGGCTGGCGGCGGGGATCGTCACCGAGTCCACCGCCGCCGCACGGGAGTTCCTCGCCGCCTACGCCGGCACCGGCGCCTTCTGGAACGCGACCACCCGCCTCCTCGACGGGTTCAAGCTCCTCGCGCTGCCGGAGACGGGCATCAACATCGACCGGGTGCCGGGGCCGCGCGGTCCGGTGACCTTCCGCGACCTGTCGCTGCGCCAGTACGTGGTCGTGCCCGCCGACCGGGCGGCCGACCTGGGCGCGTGAGCGCCCGGCGGAACGTCCTGGGCCGCGAACCGGGATGCAGGGTTGGGGCTCAGGCCGGCCTGAGCCTCAGGACGTGGCGGCGGTGATCGTCGCCACCTCGGCCGGGGTCAACGCGACCGACGCCGCCGCCACGTTCGACTCCAGGTGCGCCACCGACCCCGTCCCCGGGATCGGCAGCATCGCCGGCGACCGGGCGAGCAGCCACGCGAGCACGAGCTGCCGGGTCGTGATGCCGTACCGCGCGGCGATCTCCTCCACCGCCGTCACCCCGTCGAGGTTCTGGATCGGCGCCCACGGCAGGAACACGATGCTCTCCTGCTCGCACAGGTCGACGAGCGACTCGGAGCCGCGGTCGTCGACGTTGTAGCGGTTCTGGATCGAGACGATCGGGGTCAGCCGCTGCGCGACCCGCAGCTGCTCCTCCGTCACGTTCGACAGGCCGATGTGACGGATCTTGCCGGCGTCCTTGAGCTCGACGAGCGCGCCGACCGACTCCTCGAAGGGCACGTTCGGGTCCGGCCGGTGGAACTGGTAGAGCGGGATCTGCTCCAGCCGGAGCTTCCGGAGGCTCCCGTCGAGCGCGCGGCGCAGGTGCTCGGGGTCGCCGTTGGACGTCCACTCGCCGGGCCCCGGCCGCTCCAGGCCGCCCTTCGTGGCGATCACGAGGTCGTCGGCGTAGGGGTGCAGCGCCTCCGCGATCAGCTCCTCGCTCACGTCGGGCCCGTAGGAGTCGGCGGTGTCGATGAAGTTGACGCCGAGCTCCACGGCACGGCGCAGCACCGCCACCGCGTCGGCGCGGCTCGGCGGGTCGCCCCAGATGCCGGTGCCGGTGACGCGCATGGCGCCGAAGCCGAGCCGGTTGACGGTCAGGTCACCGCCGAGGTCGATGGTCCCGGCCGCCGCCGCGGCGTGCACGCTGGTCTGCTCTGACATGCGGATGGCTCTCCTCAGAACGGTATGGCAGGCAACCGTCCAAACGTAGCGCTGTGGCGAAGTACGGCTGGATTAGCGCGGAGAGGTATGGGTAAGGTGACCCTCCTCACGCCAACCGCTGGGAGTCACGCCGACCGCTGGGAGTGATGTCATGAACGCACAGGACCCGACCGGGGTGGACCCCGACAGCCCCGAGGGCCAGGCCAGGGCGGCCGCGCGGCGCGAGTACGAACAGGCGCAGAGCCGCGCCGTGCACGAGCAGCGCGGCGGGCGCATCGACGACGGCGCGGTCGACTCGACCGGCCAGCTGGTCCGCGAGCCGCGCCGGGCGACTCAGCTCGACGAGGACATCTGAGCCAACCGGGTCTCGCGCTTCACCGCGTACATGCGGGCGTCGGCGCGCCGCAGCAGCGCCTCCGCGGCCCGCGGGTCGCCGTCGACGACGCCGACGCTCGCCCGCACCAGCAGCCGGTGGCCCTGCACCGGCACTGGCACGTCCAGCAGGTCCAGGAACCTGCGGGCGACGGCCTCGGCGGCCGGCGCGCCGGACCCCGGCAGCAGCACCGCGAACTCGTCGCCGCCGATGCGGGCCGCCGTCCCGCCGGCCGGCACGCTGGCGGCGAGCCGGTCCGCGACCGCCACGAGCACCGCGTCCCCGGCGTGGTGCCCGTGCGTGTCGTTGATCATCTTGAAGTCGTCGAGGTCGACGAGAAGCACCGCCGCGACCGTGTGACCGGCGGTGTTGCCGGCGGTGTTGCCGGCGGTGTTGCCGGCGGTGTTGCCGGCGGTGTTGCCGGCGGTGTTGCCGGCGGTGTTGCCGGCGGTGTTGCCGGCGGTGTT
>NZ_JBFAJA010000040.1:56050-107647 GCF_040654975.1 Dactylosporangium sp. NPDC050588
GTTGCCGGCGGTGTCGCCGGGGGAGGGCGCCGCCGCGGCGGCGAGCCGCGCGTCGAACAGCGCCCGGTTCGCCAGGCCCGTCAACCCGTCGTGGGTCGCCTGGTGCCGCAGCTCGTCCTGCAGCAGCCGCGCCTGCGTGGCGTCGCGGGCGTTGCTGACGTAGCCGCCGACGCTCGGCAGGTGCAGCAGGTTGCGGCTCACGACGTCCAGCCACCGCCACGAGCCGTCGGCGTGCGCGTACCGCACCTGGTAGCTCACCGACGCGTTCGGGGCGGCCCGCAGCGTGTCCATCGCCGCCGCGAACGCCGGCAGGTCGTCGGGGTGCACGTGCGACATGACGGTCGTGCCGAGCACCGCCGCGGGTGACTTGCCCAGCAGGCGTTCCGTCGCCGGGGTCACGTAGGTGAGCGCGCCGGTGGCGTCGACGACCGAGGTGATGTCGGTCGAGTGGGCCAGCAGCGACCGGAAGCGTTCCTGCTGCGCGCCGAGCTCCGCGAGCAGCGCCGCGTTCTCCCGGAACGCCAGCAGCTGCCGGGTCACGACCAGGACGGTGGTCGCGGCGAGACCGCCGAGCAGCAGCCACACGTCGGGGCCGAGCCCGTCGCGCAGCACGACCGGCAGCGCCGCGAAGAGCCCGGCGAGGGTCGTGTACGGCAGCAGGCTGTAGGGCCGCCGGGTCCGCTGCGTGGACCGCTGCTCCAGCCGCACCGAGTGCTCCTGCAGCCGCGGCGCGACGGCGAGCAGCAGCGCCGGCAGCACCTGCGCGGCCAGCAGCAGCCGCAGGTGCCGGCCGTCGGCGGTGACGAGCGATCCGACGAACCCCTGGATCACGGCGGCGGCCACCATCGGCGCCGCCGCCAGCACGCTCAGCGGCGCGTTGCCGCTGAGCACCAGCTTCACCGCCGCGAACCCGGCGAACGCGATGATCACGGTGCCGAGCAGCAGCGCGACCGGGGAGTCGCCGGCCTGCGGCAGGAGCAGCAGCCAGATGAGCACCACGGCGCCGATCATCACCGTCCCGGCGTCCAGCCAGAACCGCGGCGTCGTCAGGGGCGCCGGGTGGCTGAGCATGACCCAGATGAGCCAGCCGGCACCGGCGAGGATCGCCACGGCCTGGAACGAGTTCGGCACCGCCGCCGGCGGCCCCGGATGCGTCCACGCGACGACGGTCTGGCTGAGGTCGCCGGCGACGAAGAACACCGCGGCGTGCGCCGCCTGCCGCCAGAACCGGCGCGCTTCCTCCGGCAGCTGCGGCATCGCCGCGACCCGCCGCGCGAACACCCAGATCAGCAGGTCGGACACCGGCAGCACGGTCCAGAACAGCCGGACCCCGCCGGCGCCGGTCAGCAGGCAGCCGACGACCACCACCGCGGCCACGGCGATCGCGAGCAGGGCCCGGTCGCGCCGCAGGTGCCCGATCACGGCGTCAGCGCCGGGTTGAGGCGCAGGAACGCGGCCTCGACCTGCGCGACCGGCCCCGGCTTGGCGAAGTGGTAGCCCTGCGCGAGCCGGCAGCCGAGGTCGTGCAGCAGCCGCGCCTGCTCCTGGGTCTCGATGCCCTCCGCGATCGCGGGCAGCTGCCGGCTGGTGCCCAGCTGCAGCACCGCGCGGGTGAACGCGTGGTCGCCGCCCGCGGCGTCGGCGGGGTCCGCCGGCACGAACGACCGGTCGATCTTCAGGATGTCGACGGGCAGCTGGGTGAGGTACGACAGCGACGAGTACCCGGTGCCGAAGTCGTCGATCGCGATCCGGATCCCGTGCTCGCGCAGCCCGTCGAGGGCGGCGAGCAGCGGCGCCGCGTCGTCGGCGACCCCGACGAACACCGACTCGGTGATCTCCAGGACGAGCGCGGACGCCGACAGCCCGGTCCGGGCGAGGGTCCGCAGCACCTGCTCGGCGAAGCCGGGCTCGGCGAGCTGCCGCACCGACACGTTCACCGTCAATGACGCGCCGTGCCGGTCGTGCCACGCCTTCGCGTCCCGGCACGCCTGCTCCAGGACCCACGCGCCGATCGGCACGATCATCCCGGTCTCCTCGGCGACGGGGATGAAGTCCAGCGGCGGCACCGGCCCGCCCGCCGGCGTCCAGCGCAGCAGCGCCTCGACCGCCACGATCCGCGCCGACGGCAGCTCCACCACCGGCTGGTAGTGCACGGCCAGCTCGCCGCGGTCGATCGCGTGCCGCAGCCCGGCGCTGATGCGGGTGAACGTCTCGCGGGCCGTGCGCAGCTCCGGCCGGTACACGCTGACCCGGTCCCGCCCGGAGCGCTTCGCCGCCCGCAGCGCCAGCTCGGCGTCGGCGACCGCGTCGCGGGGCGCGGCCTTCGCCGCGAGGTGCACCAGCCCGAGGCTCGCCGTGAGGTGCACCGCCCGCCCGCCGACGGTGAGCGGCGCCTTGAGCTCCGCCCGCAGGTGCTCGGCGAGGTGCGCGGCCCGCAGCTGCTCGACGTCCTCGACGAACAGCGCGAACTCGTCGCCGCCGAGCCGTGCGAGCGTGTCCGAGGGCGCGGCGAGCCGCCGCAGGAGGGCGGTGACCGCGACGAGGACCTCGTCGCCGAAGGCGTGCCCGTGCGCGTCGTTGACGTCGGTGAACCGGTCCAGGTCCAGCAGGATCAGCGCGTGCCGGCCCTGCTCGGCCCGGGTCAGCGCCCACTCCATCCGCTGGGTCAGCAGCGCCCGGTTGGCCAGGCCGGTCGTCGGGTCGTGCAGGGCGCCGTGCCGCAGCTGGTGCTCCAGCGCTTCGCGCTCCACCAGCGCGTCGGACAGCTCCCGCCCGTGCCGCTCCAGCTCGCCCGCGTGCGCGTCGAGCTCGCCGGAGCGCCGTTGCGCGACCCTGGCCAGGCCGCCGAGGCGCAGCACCAGCAGCAGCGACAGGGCGGCGGACAGCAGCGCCGGCACGTACAGGTGGTCGTTGCCGGCGGTGCCCCGGTGCACGACGAACGCGACCGGCCCGATCACCGCGGCGCAGGCGAACATGAGGATCCGCGGGTGGGATGCCACCTCGGCGTCCACCTGCGGCTGCCGCTCCTGCGTCTGCTGTGCCGGCCGCCGTCGCGGCAGGGCGGCGAGGCCCAGCGCCAGGTACGACAGCAGCCACAGCACGTTGTCCAGCAGCGCCACCGACCGGGTCGCGCCGGTCGCGGCGTGCGCGAAGAAGATGAAGTTCGCCGCCAGCAGCAGGCCCAGGGCCAGCAGCACGAGCCGGTTCGCCGGGTCGCGCATCGCGCCGGCGAACAGCACCCGCACCCCGGCCGCGAACAGCACCAGGTCGCACACCGGGTACAGCAGCGCCAGCGCCGTCGCGCCCGGCCCGCCCGGGTCGGCGTGGTGCAGGTACGGGTGCAGCAGCATCATCCAGTCGACGAGCGCCAGCCCGGCCGCGATGATCGACGCGTCCAGCAGGGCGGTGCGGGCCCGCCCGCCGGCCGCGCGGATCAGGCCGGCGATCAGCAGGCCGTAGGACGCCAGGTAGCCGATGTCGTTCCAGGACGGGAACGGCACCGTGCCCTTGCTCAGCCCTTCGGCGCCCCACGCCAGGTCGGCGCCGAGCCGGACCGCGAACCCGGCCGCGACCAGCCGCCACGGCCCGCGGTCCCGGCCGCGCTCCCGCCACAGGCGCGCGAGCAGGGGCGACGCGCACACGAGCGCGGTGAGCAGCCAGATCACCCGCCCGAGCCGGCCGTCGGTCACCGCCGATGCGGCGATCCCGGCCGCACCGGCGGTGAGCAGCACCCATCTCGTCGTGTGCACGCGCGCCTCCGCTCGGTGATCGGGTTACGTCGAGTGCACCCGCGGGCGGTTGCGGCGCGGTTGCCCAGGTCGTTGCCGTGTGGTTCCCCGGCGAAGCGGGCATGGAATACACATGCGGTGCTTGAGCGGGCGGTACCACCTCGGCGCGAAACTCGGCGAGGGTGGCATGGCGAGTGTCTGGCGGGCGCACGACGACGTCCTCGACCGGGACGTCGCGGTCAAGCTGCTCACCCCCGAGCACGCCGCCGACCCCGAGGCGTTCGACCGTGCCCGCAACGAGGCCCGCTCCGGCGCCCGCTTCGCCCACCCCAACGTGGTGGCCGTCTACGACTTCGGCACGTCCCGCCGCGGCGGCCGGGGCACCGCGTACCTGGTGATGGAGCTCGTCGAGGGCCCGCTGCTCATCGACGCGATGCGCGCCGGCCCCCTCGACTGGCAGGTCGCGGTCAGGATCTGCGCCGAGGTCGGCGCGGGCCTCGCCGCCGCGCACGGCCACGGCATCGTCCACCGCGACGTGAAGCCGGCGAACGTCGTGCTGACCCCCGCCGGCGCGAAGATCCTCGACTTCGGGGTCGCCGCCCCCGTCGGCCACCCGTCGGAGCGGATCGTGTTCGGCACCCCCGCGTACCTGGCCCCGGAGCGCCTCGACACCGGGCCCGCCAGCCCCGCCACCGACATCTACGCCCTCGGTGTCCTGCTCTACCAGTGCCTGACCGGGCGCATCCCGTGGCCGGCCGGCACCGACGAGCAGGTCCTGCGCGCCCACCGGTTCACCCCGCCGGAGGCGCTGCCGCCGATCCCGGGCCTGCCCCCGGAGATCGCCGAGCTGTGCACGTCGTGCCTGTCGAAGGTCCCCGAGTGCCGGCCGACGGCGGTCGCCCTCGCCCTGATCCTCGCCGCCGCCGTCGACGTGTCGGTCCACGTCCCGCCGGTCCTGACGCACCGGCCGCGCCCGCTGCCCGACGTGCTGGACGCCCCGACGCTCGCGACCGATGTCATCGGATGAATCTCGAAACGCCAGCCCTTGTGTTTCGTGGCTTACGCCTGATACACATCAAACCTCCGATGTATTTGGGGGTCTTGTGCGAGGAGAATTCGACGGGCTCGCCGCCGTCGTCACCGGGGGCGCGTCCGGGATCGGGCTCGCCACGGCGCTGCACCTGGCCGGGCGCGGCGCCCGCGTCGCCTGCCTCGACCTGCGGCCCGGCGAGCTGCCCGAGCCGCTGATCGGCATCACCGCCGACGTGTCCGACGACGCCACCGTCCGGGCCGGCATCGCCGCCGCCGCCGAACGGCTCGGCGGCATCGACATCCTGGTCAACAACGCGGGCATCGGGGCCATCGGCACCGTGGAGAGCAACCCCGACGACGAATGGCACCGGGTCCTCGACGTCAACGTCGTCGGCCTGGTCCGGGTGAGCCGGGCCGCGCTGCCGCACCTGCGCCGCTCCGCGCACCCCGCGATCGTCAACACCTGCTCGATCGCCGCCCACGCCGGCCTGCCCGACCGGGCCCTCTACAGCGCCAGCAAGGGCGCCGTGCAGGCGCTGACCGCGGCGATGGCCGCCGACCACGTGCGCGAAGGCATCCGGGTCTGCTGCGTCAACCCCGGCACCGCCGACACGCCCTGGGTGCGCCGGCTCCTCGACCAGGCCGCGGACCCCGCCGCGGAGCTCGCGGCGCTCAAGGCCCGCCAGCCGACCGGCCGCCTGGTCAGCGCCGAGGAGGTCGCGCACGCCATCGCCTACCTCGCCAGCCCCCTCGCCGGGGCGACCACCGGCACCGTGCTGTCCGTCGACGGCGGCATGCACGGCCTGCGACTGCGCCCCCTGGCATGAAGCTCGGTGTGAAGCTCGGGCTCGGCTGCGCCCAGCTGGGCAACCTGTACCACGAGATCGACGACGAGCGGGCGCACGCGACCGTCGACGCCGCCTGGGACGCCGGGGTGCGGCTCTTCGACACCGCGCCGCACTACGGGCTCGGCCTGTCGGAGCGGCGGCTCGGCGAGGCACTGCGGGGGCGGCCCCGCGACCAGTACACCGTCAGCACCAAGGTCGGCAGGCTCCTCGTCGGCGACCCGTCCTACGCAGGCGGCATGGACACCGAAGGGTTCGTGGTGCCCGCCACCCACCGGCGGGTCTGGGACTTCAGCCGCGACGGGATCCGCCGCTCCCTGGAGGCCAGCCTGGCCCGGCTCGGCCTCGACCGGATCGACGTGGCGCTGCTGCACGACCCCGAGCAGCATCCGGAGGTCGCGCTGCGCACCGGCTTCCCGGCCCTCGCCGAGCTGCGCGCGGAAGGCGTCGTCGGCGCCATCGGCGCCGGGTCGAAGGACGCCGCGGTGCTGACCCGCGTCGTCGTCGAGTGCACCCCCGACGTCGTCCTCGTCGCCGGCCGCCACACGCTGCTCGACCAGACCGCCGAGGAGCGCCTGCTGCCGGCGTGCAAGGCGGCGGGGGTCCAGGTGTACAACGCGGGCGTGTTCAACAGCGGGCTCCTGGCGCTGCCCGACCCGCGCGCCGACCTGCCCTACGAGTACGCCACCGCACCCGCCGCGCTCGTCGCGAAGGCCCGCGAGCTGGCCGCCGCCTGCGACCGGCACGGCACGACGCTGCCGGCGGCGGCGCTCGCCTTCGCCGCCACGGACCCGGCCGTCACCGCCGTCGTCGTCGGCGCCGACTCCCCGGAGCAGGTGCGCCGCAACGTCGCGCTCGCCGGCACCCCGCCGCCCGCGTCGCTGTGGCCGGCGCTGCGGGAGGCCGGGCTGCTGTGACGGTCATCGACGCGCACCACCACCTGTGGGACCTGGACGGCGGGTACACCTGGCTCGACGACCCCTCGCTCGCCCCGATCCGCCGCACGTTCACCCCCGCGGACCTGGAGGCCGAGCTGGCCGCGGCGGGGGTGTCGCACACCGTCCTCGTCGAGGGCGGCCGCTGCGACGCCGACGAGGCCGCGGTACTGCTCAGGCACGCCCTCGACACGCCGTCGATCGCCGGCGTGGTCGCCTGGGCCGACCCCGTGGACCTGCCCCTGTCGCGGTACCGGGAGCTGCCGGGCGCGCAGCACCTGGTGGGGCTGCGCGCCCAGGTGCAGGCCGAGCCGGCCGGCTACCTGGACCGGCCGGACGTCCGCGACGGGCTGCTGGCGATCGGCGCCGCCGGCCTCGCCTTCGACCTGGTCGTCCGGCACGATCAGCTCGCGGAGGCGGCCCGCCTCGCCCGGGACCTGCCCGACGTCCGGTTCGTCCTGGACCACCTCGGGAAGCCCGCGATCAGCTCCGGCGGGCTCGACCCGTGGCGGCGCGACCTGGCGCTCCTGGCCGGGTGCCCGAACGTCACGGCGAAGCTCTCGGGGCTGGTCACCGAGGCCGACCGGACCGCCTGGACCGCGGCGGACCTGGCCCCGTACGTGCGGGCCGCCGTCGAACTGTTCGGACCCGCACGGCTCATGTTCGGGTCGGACTGGCCCGTCTGCCTGCTCGCCGCCTCGTACCGACGCGTCCTCGACACCATGCGGGACCTGCTGCGCGACGTGCTGCCGGACACGGACGACGCGGGTCGCGCGGCAATCTTCGCCGGGACCGCCACCGCGGTCTACCGGCTGGACACCGGCACGGCGGGCGATACAGTCGCCCCGGAGGAATCCATGAGGGAAACATGGCACTGACCGACGAGGCGATCGACAAGATCAAGGGCATGATCACCTCCGGTGAGCTCGGCCCCGGCGACCGGCTGCCGAAGGAGGCCGACCTCGCCGAGCGGCTCGGCCTGTCCCGCAACTCGCTGCGCGAGGCGGTCAAGGCGCTGTCGATGATCCGCGTCCTGGACGTCCGGCAGGGCGACGGCACCTACGTCACCAGCCTCGCCCCGGACCTGCTCCTCGACGCGCTGAGCTTCGTCGTCGACTTCCATCGCGACGACACCGTCCTGCAGTTCCTCGAGGTGCGCCGGATTTTGGAGCCCGCCGCGACCGCCCTCGCCACCGAGCGGATGACCCCCGCCGACGTCGCGAAGCTGCAGACGGTGCTCGACCAGCTCGGCGACGACCCGACGATCGAGGCGCTCGTCGCCAACGACCTGGAGTTTCACCGGCAGATCGCGGCCGGCTCCGGCAACGCCGTGCTGTGCTCCCTCATCGACGGGCTGTCCGGCCCCACGACCAGGGCCAGGATCTGGCGCGGCCTCACCCAGGAGGGCGCCGCCGAGCGGACCCGCGAGCAGCACCAGGCGATCGTCGACGCGATCGGCGCCCGCCAGCCCGAGCTCGCCCGCTCCTGGGCGACGATCCACGTCGCGGGCGTGGAGGAGTGGCTGCGCCGCGCGCTGTGAACCGTGCCGCCGGCTTTGTCGCGCCGCGCGGCGCGGGCGGTTTCGCTCAGGTGGGACGTATCGCCGCCGATCGGTGAATCCGTGGAGCGTGCAGAGTCGCGGCGTTCGAAACGGCAGTGGCTGGCCGACCAGCCGGTGGCCAGGAAACTCCTGCTGCTGGTGCTGGTGTGCTGCGCCGTCGGGGCCGTCGTCCTCGGCGTCGGGGTCAGCAGCCTCGGCGAGGTCAACGCCAAGGCCGGCGACCTGTACCGGAACAACCTCGTGCCCTCGTCGCACCTCGCGGCGATGAGCCAGTCGGCGATGAAGGTCCAGGGCGACGTCGCGAACCTCGCACTGTCCAACGGGCCCGTGGCCAGCAAGGCGTTCCAGGACGGCATCGCCGCCTCCGACGCCGCCGTCGACAAGGAGCTCGCCGCGTACCGGTCGACGGTCACGACGGCGAGGCAGCGGCACCTGCTCGCCCGCTTCGAGATCTGGTGGGGCGCGTTCCGCAACATCCGCGACCACCGGCTGCTGCCGCTCGTCGCCGCCGGTGACATCCCCGGATTCCAGGCCGCGTACCTCGGCGACGGCGCCACCGTCTCCGCGAACGCGATGGCGGCCCTCACCGACCTGCTCGCCTACGAGCAGGCCGGCGGCCGGTCCGGCGCCGGCCACGCCGCCGACGCCTACAACCGGGCGCGGATCGCCATGATCGTCGCGCTGCTCGCCGGGCTCGCCGCGGCGATGCTGCTCAGCCGCTACCTGACCGGGCTCATCGTCCGGCCGATCCGCCGCGTCCACGCCGTGCTGACCGCTGTCGCCGCCGGCGACCTGACCGCCGAGGCCGACATCCCGCAGCGCGACGAGGTCGGCGACATGGCCCGCGCGTTGAACGCGGCGACCGCCAGCACCCGCGAGGCGGTCAGCAGCCTCGGCGACAACTCCGCGACGCTGTCCGCGGCCGCGGAGGAGCTCACCGCGATCAGCCGGCAGATCGACACCAGCGCCACCGACGCCAACTCCCGCGCCTCACTCGTCGCCCGCGCCGCCGGCGAGGTCAGCGAGCACGTCGCCGCCGTGGCCAACGGCGCCATGGAGATGAGCACCGCGATCGAGGAGATCTCCCGCAGCACCGCGCACGCCGCGACCGTCACCGCCACCGCCGTCTCGATCGCCGCCACGACCAACGAGACCATCGGCAAGCTCGGCGCCTCCTCCGGCGAGATCGGCGAGGTCATCAAGGTCATCACGTCGATCGCCGGGCAGACGAACCTCCTCGCGCTCAACGCGACGATCGAGGCGGCCCGCGCCGGCGACTTCGGCAAGGGCTTCGCCGTCGTCGCCCAGGAGGTCAAGGACCTCGCCCGCGAGACCGCCAGGGCCACCGACGACATCGGCAGACGCGTCCAGGCGATCCAGCTCGACACCGAGGACGCCGTCAACGCGATCAGCCGGATCGGCGAGGTCATCGCGCAGATGAGCGAGTACCAGCACTCGATCGCCGCCGCCGTCGAGGAGCAGGCGGTCACCGCCCGCACCATGGGTCACAGCGTCGACGAGGCCGCCGGCGGGTCCGTCGACATCGCCACCAACATCTCCGGCGTCGCCGACGCCACCAGGTCCACCAACGAGGGCGTCACCAGCACCGGCGAGGCCGTCGACCAGCTGGCCCGGATGGCCTCCGACATGCGTGGCCTCGTGTCGCGCTTCACGTACTGAGGACGTCATGCGGCGCTCTGTTTTCCTCGCGGTTCTCGTTGCACTGCTGTCGGGTCTCGTTGCCCTGCTGTCGGGATGCACGGAGGCGCTGAAGACCGACGACGGCGGCCCGTCGGCGCGGGTGGCGCTGCTGCTGCCGGAGCGCAAGGCCAGCCGGTACGAGGCCGGGGACCAGCCCTACTTCGCGCAGAAGCTGTCGGAGCTGTGCCCGGCCTGCGAGGTCGACTACCGCAACGCCGAGCAGGACGCCGCGACCCAGCTGCAGCAGGCCCAGGACGCGCTCGCCAAGGGCGCCAAGGTCCTCGTGCTCACCCCCGTCGACAGCGTCGCCGCCGGCCAGATCGTCTCCGCGGCGGCAGCGAAGGGCGTGCCGGTCATCTCGTACGACCGCCTGGTGCTCAAGACTGCGGTCGACTACTACATCTCCTTCGACAACGCGAAGGTCGGCGCGCTGCAGGCGGCGGCGCTGCTGCAGGCCCTCGGCCCGAAGGCGGCGGCGGGGGAGATCCTGTGGATCAACGGCTCGCCCACCGACAACAACGCCACCCTGTTCAAGCAGGGCGCCCACGCCGGTCTCGACGGCAAGGTCCGCGTCGCCGCCGAGTCCGACACCGCCGAGTGGAACCCCGACAACGCGAAGGCGT
Source organism: Dactylosporangium sp. NPDC050588 (assembly GCF_040654975.1). Lineage (NCBI taxonomy): Bacteria > Bacillati > Actinomycetota > Actinomycetes > Micromonosporales > Micromonosporaceae > Dactylosporangium > Dactylosporangium sp. NPDC050588. Next base: position 66,476 of record NZ_JBFAJA010000040.1, read on the forward strand.
GGACGGCCCGCACCCTGCCGACCCTCCGGGGCCGCACGATCGTCGGCGTGTACGCCGCGAACGACGGCACCGCGGGCGCCGCGATCGCCGCGATGAAGGCCGCGGGCCTGCCGCAGGTGCCGGTGACCGGCCAGGACGCGGAGACGGCAGCGCTGCAGCGGATCCTCGTCGGCGACCAGTACATGACCGTCTACAAGGCGATCCGCACCGAGGCCGAGACCGCGGCGGCCCTCGCGAGCGACCTGGTGCGTGGCAAACGGCCGGCCGCGCCGGCGAGCGTCGACAACGGCGCCGGCCAGGTCCCGTCGATCCTGCTCGACCCGGTGACCGTCACCAAGGACACGATCGCGTCCACGGTGGTGAAGGACGGCTTCGTCACGCCGTCGGCGCTGTGCGCGGGCGCCTACGCGGAGGCGTGCAAGGCGGCGGGGATCGCCTGAACCCGGGGGTCTTGCGCTTGCTGGCTAATGGCATTAGCTTTAAAGCTATGGAACTTAGCTTCGCTGTTGAGGGTGGCCGCGTCGGGTACGACGACAGCGGCGGCGACGGGCCGCTCCTGCTGTGCCTGCCCGGGATGGGCGTCACGCGGATGACGTACGACCTGATCCGGCCGCTGTTCGTCGACGCCGGCCACCGCGTCGTCACGATGGACCTGCGCGGCTCGGGCTCCTCCGACGCCGTCTGGTCCGACTACTCACCGGAGGCGATCGCCCGCGATGCCGTCGCGCTCCTGCGCCACCTCGACGCCGGCCCGGCCGTGCTGCTCACCAACTCCTACACCGGCGCCAGCGCGGTCTGGGCCGCCGCCGAGGCCCCTTCGCTCTTCCGTGCGATCGTGCTCTGCGCCCCGTTCGCCAGGGTCATGCCCGCGCCGAACCCCGTGATGCGCCTGGCGATCGCCGCCGTCGGCCGCTTCCGTCCACTGTGGATGCTGTACTGGTCGAGCCTGTTCAAGACCCGCAAACCCGCGAACCACAAGGCGGAGCGCGCCGCCCTCTCCGCGAACCTCGCCGAGCCCGGCCGTATGGCAGCATTGCGGGCGATGTTCGCCGCCGACGTGTCCGTGTGCGAGGCCCGCATGGGCGAGGTCCGCACGCCCGCCCTCGTGCTCATGGGCACCAAGGACCCCGACTTCCCCGACCCCGCCGCCGAGGCCGCTCTGGTCGCCTCCCGCATCGGCGCCACCGTCACGATGATCGACGGCGCCGGCCACTACCCGCACTCGGAGTTCCCCGCCGAGACCGCGTCGGCCGTCCTCGCCTTCCTCAACCAGCCCGCCACCCATGCCTAGGCCAGCCCCGAGCCAGCCGCGGCCCATGCCTAGGCTCGGTCTGATCCGGGACGTGCCCAGGGCCGGCCTGATCCGGGACGTGCCCGGGGCCGGTCTGATCCGGGATATGTCTATGTCGGGCCTGAGCCGGGACGTGCCCGGGGCCGGTCTGAGCTGGGGCGTGCCTAGGGCCGATCTGAGCTGGGACGCCTCCGGGGCCGGTCTGAGCCGGGATGCGCTCCATGTCTGGGCGAAACTGAGGCGGGACGCGGTCGTCGACGCCGGCCGGGACGCGGCCCCTAGGTCGGGCCTGGGTCAGGACGCGGTCGTCGCTGCCGCGCTGGCCCTCGTGGGCGCGGCCCATGCCTAGGGCGGGCCTGAGCCGGGACGCGGTCGTCGACGCCGCACTGGCCCTCGTGGACGCCGAAGGCCCGGCGTCGCTGACCCTCGCGGCGGTCGCGGCCCGGACGGGGGTGGCCACGCCGTCGCTGTACAAGCACGTCGGCAGCCTCACCGACCTGCGCAACCTCCTCGCGGTGCGCCTCCTCGACGAGTTCACCGCCGCCGCCACCACCGCCGTGCTCGGCCTCAGCGGCGACACCGCCCTCGAAGCCCTCATGCGCGCCTACCACCGCTACGCGATGACCCACCCGCACCGCTACGCGCTGCTGCCGCAGGCCCCCGACCCCGACCCGGCGGTCACGGCCGCCGCGGACAGGTTCGTCGAGGTGTGCTTCGCCGTGCTGCGCGGCTGCGGCCTCGCCGACGACGAACTCGTCCACGCCACCCGGATCGCCCGCGCCGCCATGCACGGCTTCGCGGTCCTGCACACCTCCGGCGGCTTCGGCCTGCCCCAGTCCGTCGACGCAACCCTCGACCGCCTGATCGCCACCGTCGTCCACGGCGTCACCGCCGCAGCCCCGCACTGAGCCCCACACTGAGAGCCCCACGCGGCAGCCGCACGGTGAATTCCACGCGGCAGGGTTTTAGACGGCAGCCCCACGGTGCACTCCGCGCGGTAGAGCCCCACGCGGCAGCCCTACGTGGGCTCTGCGCGACAGAGTCCCAGGCGGCAGTCGCACGGTGCGCTCCGCGCGGCGGCCGCACGCTAACCCCAGCGCGTAACTCCGCGGCCCCACCTGCCCGCTGTGGCCGGCGCCTGGCTTCCCGGGCGCGGGCCTGAGTGCGGGCCGGCGGCGGACCGGCCGAGTCGTCGCCCTTGGGTGGGGCGGGCAGAGCGACGACTCGCGACCCCATCACACGACCCCGGCGGGTGCGGCGCCTGCTTACCTAAGCACCGTACCAACGCCCACCTAATTGATCTTCGATGGCGTCATCACCACATTACGCTACGTTTCCTTACCGCCCAAACCGGCGGCTCGTGCTCACTCGTGGGGGAGCAGGAAGCGGTGGTTGACCTGGAAGCGGGTGCCGTCCGGGGTGGCCAGGACCGGCCAGCTCGACGGGTCGGGGTGGGGCAGGGCGCGCAGGAGGGCGCGGGCCTGGCGGCCGCGGAGGTCGAGCTGGGCGACGAACTCGTCCTTGCCCAGGCGGGGCAGCGGCACGTCCGCAGGCCACTGGGTCACGGGGGACGGGCGGGTCGACGGTGGTGGGGTCGACGGCTGCTGCGCCGGGTCGAGCTTGACGGCGATGAGCCGCACCGCGTCGGGGTGGTAGGACGAACCCGTCCGCAGGGTGCGGTCGCGCAGCTGGGTCAGGTGGTCCAGCAGTGAGTACGACGCCTGCGGGTACGCCCTGTCCGACCGGGTCTCCTCGAGCCCCTCGTACTGGGCGCGGAAGCGCCGGCCGTTGCCGCGGACGGTGAAGACCGTCGACGGCACGTCGGCGATCATCGGGGCGCCGGGGCGGCGGCGGGAGTTCGCGGGGTCGCGCAGGACCAGCAGGGCGTGGTTGCGCAGCGAGCGCAGCGTGCCCTGGCTGACCTTCAGCCGGCGGGTGGCGTCGGCGATGAGCGTGCCGTCCTCGTAGGCGGCGAGGCGAGCGGGGCGCAGCGCGGTCCAGCCGGCGGGGACGAACCCGCCGGTCAGCTCCCAGGTGAGCAGCGGCTGCGGCCGTCGGCCCGCCTCGGTGTCCTCCGGCGCGGCCACCGCGATCGCGGCGCCGCCGACGGCGGCCGTGAGGCCGACCGCGCCCGCCCCCAGCAGCAGACTCCTGCGGTTCATGCTTTCGTCGCTCCCGTCCGGCCGGGCCTCGTGCCCAGCCACTGGTGACCTTAACGACAAAACGGACTAAAGGACTCAAAGATGAGCGTAATGAACATATTGCTGCTGTTGGTAGGATTTTGAGGATGGAGGATCGCTGGCACGCGCCGCTGCGGCACATCAAGGGCAGGGAGCTCAGCGGCGACACCCGGCAGACCACCGGCATGACCCGCCTGGAGGCGGTCTCCGGCAAGACCGTCGGCTCCGAGAAGGTCTGGATGGGCCAGACCCACGTCGCCCCCGCCACCAGCTCCGGCGACCATCACCACGGCGAGGCCGAGACCGCCATCTACGTCGTGTCCGGCCATCCGGTCTTCGTGTTCGCCGAGGGCGGCCGGGAGGTCAGGATCGAGACCGAGCCGGGCGACTACGTCTTCGTGCCGCCGTTCGTGCCGCACCGCGAGGAGAACCCGGGCGCGGAAGAGGCGGTCGTCGTCATCGCCCGCAGCAGCCAGGAAGGCATCGTCGTCAACCTCCCCAGCCTGTTCACCGGCGAGACGGGCTGACCGCCGACGAGACGGGATTGACCGCCAGCGAAGCAGGCTGACCACTGACGAAGCGGGCTGATGGCCGGCCGCTTCCGGTGGTGGCGCGCGCTCTTCGCATTCCTGGAGTGTCCACGACGTCACGGACCTCGATGGTCCAATCGCCTGCCATCGCTGTCGTCGGTCCCGCTCCGACGCGCCGGAGGGTGGGGTGACATCGCGTGTGAGATCGATGATGAGCGGTCGATGATCTCGTTTCGACGCCATAGGTTCCGAACTACACCGCGGTTCAGTCCGGGTGTTGACAACAGTTCGGTCTCGTCCAGGTTCCTGGAAAGCCCTTGCCTCAGTCGCAGGGCGGGTCGCGCTGGCGGCCACAGGATGCACAGCTGAGTCCTGGACCTAGCGTTGGAGCACGTTCTGTCCTCAGTTCTCCGCCTCGTCGCGGTTTCCATAGTCCTGTCCGCCGTCGTCCTGCCCGCACCCACCTCGGCCGCCGCCAGTCGTCAACCGACCGCCGCCGCCGACATCCCGCAACAGCTCGCCGCACGCACACCGGTGCTGCGCGCGGACCGGTTCTTCGAGCGGCGCAACCCGCCGGTCCGGCCGGTCGTCCAGACCGCACAGGCGGTCCAAGCCGTGGTGAAGGCCCCGAAGGTCAAGGCCACCAATCAGGCGCAACCCAAGTCGAAGCCCAAGAAGCCCGCGGTGCCGCAGGTGCAGACGCCGGTCGTCGCCGGGTCGGTGAGCGCAGTTCTGGCGTACGCCCGAGCGCAGCTCGGCAAGCCGTACGTGTGGGCCGCGGCCGGGCCGAACTCGTTCGACTGCTCGGGGCTGGTCGTGGCCAGCTACGCCCGGGCCGGCATCAAACTTCCGCACCAGACCGGCGGCCTGATCGGCCGCGGACGGTCGGTGTCCCGGGCCCAACTGCAGCCCGGAGACCTGGTGTTTCCCAGCTCGGGCCACGTCGGCATCTATCTGGGTGACGGCATGATGATCCATGCACCGCACCCCGGCGACCACGTCCGGATCGCCAAGGTCTACGCGTTCTACGCCGGGCGCCGCATCATCGGCTGAGCCCTGCGAGGGCCGCCGTCACACGGCAGCGAAGCCTGCCGCACCTGAGCGAGGATGCCGCGCCGCAGTGCAGCTGCCGCGCCGCACCGAACCATGAACGCCGGCGCGCCCGATGAAACTCCGCCCCGCCGCCCGCCGCATTGCCCAACATCCGGAACTGCCCGGCATCGGGTTCACCGGCTGTATCGGCGGGCGGCGGTGGTGGCGACTGTGAGCGAGTCCCTGACAGTGAGTTGCGTGGATGGGTCGCTTGCGATGGACATGTGGCACGGATAGTCTTCTCACATGACTATACAACTTCGATCACCGAGCTACTTCGTGCTCGCCGCGTTGTTGGACGGGTCGCTGCACGGATACGTCATCATCAAGCGGGTCGAGGCACTGTCGGACGGGTCGGTCCGCCTCGCCGCCGGCTCGCTGTATGCCGTGCTGGACCGGCTCGCCGAGGCCGGCCTGGTCGAGGTGGTCAGCGAGGAGATCGTCAACGGGCGGGCCCGGCGCTACTACGCGCTCACCGACGACGGCGGCGCCGCCCTGCGCGAAGAGGCGGCCCGGCTCGCGGCCGCCGCGAAGGTCGTCACCAACGCATCGGCCCGGCGCCGCGCCATCAACACGGCGGTGAGCCCCGCATGAGCAACCCCCACCACGACGACGAGCCTGGCACAGGCGAGACCGGCACGAGCGCACGCCGCCACGGGGGCGGCGAGCCCGGCATGCCCACACCCGCCCACGACGAGGCGGAGACGCCCACACCCGCCGGCGAGGCGGACGCGCCCACACCCGCCGGCGAGGCGGACGCGCCCACACCCGCCGGCGAGGCCGACATGAGCGCACGCCGCCACGGGGGCGGCGAGCCCGGCATGCGCGCCGACAGCCAGGCCGGCCCGAGCGCAGGCACGAGCGCCGGCACGAGCGCCGGCACGAGCGCCGGCACGAGCGCCGGCCCTGAGGCCGTCCTCGCCCGCCGCTATGAGGCGCTGCTGCGGGCGTACCCCAAGGCATGGCGGACCGGGCGCGGCGAGGAGATGCTCGGCACCCTGCTCGACGCCGCCGAGCCCGGCCGCCGGACGCCGAGCCCGCGCGAGGCGGCGAGCATCCTGGTGCAGGGCACGAAGGAGCGGTTCGGGCTGCGGCGCCGTCGCACCGCCGGCGCGGTCTGGTCCGAGGGGCTGCGCATCGGCGCCCTGGTCCTGCAGGCGCAGTCGCTCCTCGCGCTGCTGTACTTCCTGTACGACATCCGCCTCGACGTCTACCTGTCGACCATGGTCGTCTGGGGGGTCCTCACGGCCGCGCTGGGCGCCGTCGCCATCCTCGCGCTGCTCTCGGGCCGGACGGTCACCGCGACCGTGCTGACGGGCCTGTGGACCGCCGTGCCGTTCGCGTCCGACGGCGTCTCGCACCTGCTGCTCACCGCGTTCGTCGTCCTCGTGGGTCTCAGCTTCGCCGACCGGAGTCCCGAGAAGCGCAGGATCTCCGCGGTCTGGCTGGTCGCCGCGCCGGTGGGCCTGCTGATGTGGCTGGGCTACGTCCTGCTCACCGGTTCCTACTACTCCCCGGCGTACGACCTCTTCTACCCGGTCGCGCTGCTGGCCGCGATCACCGTCGGCGTCGTGGCGGACCCGCGCCTGCCGATCGCCGTCGCGGTCCTGACCGTCGTCGTGATCCTCGACAACTCGGTACACCTCCCGGCGCCACTGGACACCTACTGGGCGGCGGACACGTTGACGTGGCGGCTCGGGCCCACGATCGGCGTCCTCGCCGCGATCACCGTGGCGCTGCTCGCGATCGGCCATGTGCGGGCCCGTCGGCTGGCCCGGATCTGACGAGCCGGATCTGATCCACCGGGTCCTATGCTTGCCGGATGAGCGCGGAGCACCGCCTGGCGAGGGCCTGGGAGCTGTACGAGCGGAGCGTCCTCGGCGACGACCACGACGCGCTGCCCACCGCCGACCGCGAGCTCGACGCGGTCGAGGCGGACCTCGCCCTGGCCCGCGGAAGGGTCGTGCACGCCCGGTTCCTGCGGGACAGGGTCGAGGACCCGGCGGAGCTGCCGCTGTTCTCCCGCGCGGCGCAGCTCTACCAGCAGCTCGGCGACGCGCGCGGCGAGGGTGAGGCGCTGTTCTGGATCGGGTGTTTCCATCAGGTGGTCCGCCAGGACGACGACGCGGCGGTCCCCGCGCTGCAACGGGCGAGAGTCCTCGCGAAGGCGGAGGACGACACGCTCACCCTGTCGTCGGTACTGCATCATCTCGGCATCGCCGCGCACCTGGCGGGGCGGCTCGACGAGGCACGCGAGCACCTGCTCGACGCGGCGCGGCTGCGGGAGCGGGCCGGTCACCACGCGGGCGTCGCGGCGAGCCTGCTGACCCTGGCGCAGCTGGAGGCGGCGGCGCGGCGGCACGACGAGGTGCTGTCACTGCTGGAGCGGGCGGAGCGGCTCGCCGCGGAGCACGGCGCCGCCGCCGTCGCACGCCAGGTCGGCGAGGCCCGCCGGACGCTCGGCTACGATCGCGCCTCATGAGCATGATCACGCAGTACGCGCGGCTGCGCGACGGCGACCTGGCCGACCTGCGCGTCCTGCTGCGCACCGATCATTTCGCCGCGAACGACCAGATCACCGACCGGCCGCACGCCGACGTCGACAAGGCGTGGGGCGGGCTGGAGTTCCTGCTCGCCCAGGTCGACGCGCCCGTCGACGTGATCAGCGGCGGCGTGCCGATCACCGACGAGCAGTGGGGCTACGACTCGCCGCGGGTGCTCACCCCCGAGGAGGTCGCGACCGCCGCCGCGTTCCTCGACGTCACCCCGTTCGCCGACCTTGCCGCGCACTACGAGCCGGCGGCGCTGACCGCCGACGACGTGTATCCGATGATCTGGCACGAGCCGTGGTCCCTGGACTACCTGCGGTCGTCCTACGAGACCCTGGTCGCGTTCTTCCACGCCGCCGCGGCCGACGGCGACAGCGTCGTCATCTGGATGAGCTGACGCTCCGGAGCTCTGGACGAACTGAGGCCCCGGAGCCCTGGAGGGGCTGACGCCCCCGGCACTCTGGATGGGCCGACGCCCTGGAGTCAGGCGCGGGCGCCGCCGAACCACTTCAGCCGCAGCGCCCGCAGCAGCAGCCCCGGGCTGGCGAGCGCGTTCGGGTGGTCCAGCATCGTGGTCACCCGGTTGAGCTTCTGGCTCGTGACGGAGTCCGTCATGGACGCCTTGAGGATGACCTCGCTGGCCCACTTGATGACCTTGTAGCCGCGCGGCTGGCCGCTGGTGATGTGCGGCAGCCCGAGATCGGCGAACGTCGACACCTGCCAGGCCGCGTCGACCACCACGCGGACCCGCTCGAAGTAGCCGCGGGCCGGCTCGGTGGCGAGGTCGGGCCCGGTGCGCAGCCACTCCGAAAGGCACGACGCGTGCAGCGTCGCGGACGTCATACCCTGGCCGTACACGGGGTTGAACGACGCGACCGCGTCACCCGCCGCGACGATCCCCGTCGGCAGACGGTCGACCTGGTCGAAGTCGCGCCGGCGGCTGTCGGCCTGGTGATACGTGATGACGTTGCCGATCATCTTCCCGCGCTCGGCGATGTCGCCGAACATCGTCGGGAAGTACTGCCGGCAGCGCTTCGCGAACTCCTCGACGTCGCGGCTGGGCCGGTCGGCGTCGTAGCCGGCGACCAGCATGATCCAGCGGTCGCCCTCGACGGAGTTGATGCCGCCGATGCGGGCGACCCGGTCCTTCGCCGGCGTGGTCTGCGAGATCGCGATCCACGTGTCACTGACCGCGGGGTCGCGCTCGAACAGGGCCGACGCATAGTTGAGCTTGATCGGCATGCGTTGCATCGGCGCGCGGGGCCAGCCGTGCGCCTCGAGCCAGTCGTTGAGCGAGCTCGCCCGGCCCATCGCATCGACGACCAGGTCGGCGGTGAGCTCGACGGCAGCGTCCTGTCCTCCGTCAGCGTTTGCGGCGTCGGTACCGACGGCGCCCTGCCGCCCGCCGTCGTCGGCTGCGGTGGCCGGGGTGCCCGTCGCCGCCGGGACGTAGCGGGCCCCGACCACGCCGCCACCCTCACCGGGGGCGAACAGCAGGCCGTCGGCCCGCCCGTACACCATCCGGACCTTCGGGTTCTCCAGGACCCGGCGGCGGACCTGGGCCTCCAGGAACGGGCGGGTGGTGATGAGGATCGGCTTCTCCGGCGGCGGTTCGGTGGTCACGCGCAGCTCGTCGTTGATGAAGATCTTCGCGTCGGTGCGGCCCTCGTCGGGGGCGCCGGCCGCGATCGCGCGCTCGGTGAAGTCCGGCCACCAGCGGTCGAGCTGCACCTGCCCCGCGGGCAGCAGCGCGTGGACCTGGCTGCCCTGCGGCACGCCCGGGCGCGGTCCGGCGTTGACGTCGGTGTCGTCGCGTTCGACGATGACGACCTCGTCGGCGTGGTCGGCGAGGACCCGGGCGGCCATCAGGCCGGCCATGCTGCCGCCGAGGACGACCGCCCGCCGCATGAGAACTTTCGTCTCGGCCGGCGGGTGCGGCGTGTTGATCTCCGCGAAGCGCTGCGCTGCTGTGGCTGCCACATCGAAGATCTTACCTAACAGGCGAAGAACCTTCTCAATGTGCCTCTGAGCTGCACATTTACGATCGTGTCAAGAGACCTCCTTGGATCACACCATGGTCGTCGAAATCTTGCGAGGATCGCATCGAAGTATTGCGTGAAGCTGCGGGTTGCTGGCAGGATTCCAGCCCAGAAGCCGACATCGGCAGCACCGCCAACCGCGCCGTGACACCGCGTGGGCTGCTCAGTGCCGGTCCGCGGGTCCGCCTGCCCGCTGCACCGCCAATACAAGCCCCGCCCGCCCCGTCGTCAGTCAGCCGTCCCGCCGCACCGTCGTCAGCACCAGCCGCAACGCGAGCCCGGAGCACCAGCCGCAGCGCCATTCGCGGCACGGGCCGCGGTGCCGTTCGCGGGCCCGACCGCCATCGGGCCGGCGCCGCCGACCGTGCGCGCGGGACCCCGGACGCCCCGACGGGCACACCCGAGGAGTCCACATGGGAGTTTCCCGCCGCTCCGTCATCACCACCGCGCTCGCCGGGACGGCCGCCACCGCCCTGCCGATCGCGGCCGCCACCCAACCGGCCGAGGCCGCGAGCCCGCCCGGCGACGTCGTCGGCAAGGTCACCGTCGGCTACCAGGGCTGGTTCGCCGCCCCGGGCGACGGCGCCCCGATCAACGGCTGGTGGCACTACAGCCCCAACTGGTCGCAGCCGCCGGCCCCCGGGGCCTGCTCGATCACCTGCTGGCCCGACATGCGCGACTTCACCCGCGGGTACCGCAGCAACTTCGCCAACCTGGGCAACGGCCAGCCGGCCAACCTCTTCTCCTCCTACGACCAGCAGACCGTGGACACCCACTTCCGCTGGATGCAGCAGAACGGCTGCGACGTCGCGGCGTTGCAGCGCTTCAACCCGTTCGGTGGCGAAGGACCGACCCGGGACGCGATGGCGGCGAAGGTCCGCTCCGCCGCGGAGGCGACCGGCCGCAAGTTCTACATCATGTACGACGTCACCTGGTGGCTGACCATGCAGTCGGAGATCAAGACCGACTGGACGACGAAGATGTCGGCGTACACCGCCTCCTCCGCCTACGCCCGCCAGAACGGCAAGCCCGTCGTGTGCATCTGGGGCTTCGGCTTCAACGACGACGGCCGCCCGTTCACGCCCGCGCAGTGCCTCGACGTCATCAACTGGTTCAAGGGCCAGGGCTGCTACGTGATCGGCGGCGTCCCGACCCACTGGCGCCTCGGCACCGACGACTCCCGCGCCGGGTTCATCGACGTGTACCACGCGTTCAACATGATCTCGCCGTGGATGGTCGGCCGGATCAGCGACAACAACGGCGCCGACTGGTTCTACACCAACCGCGTCCTGCCCGACCTCGCCGACCTCAACGCCCGCGGCATCGACTACCAGCCGTGCGTCATCCCCGGCGACCTCGCCGCCGGCCACCGCCGCCACGGCGAGCTGATGTGGCGCCAGTTCTACAACCACACCCGCGCCGGCGTACAGAGCGTCTACATCTCCATGTTCGACGAGTTCAACGAGGGCAACCAGATCGCGAAGACCGCCGAGAGCGCCGCGTGGCAGCCGACGAACTCCGGGATGCGCGCCCTCGACGAGGACGGCACCCCCTGCTCGTCGGACTACTACCTGCGCCTCACCAACGACGGCGGCCGGATGCTGAAGGGCCAGGTCGCCCTGACCGCGACCCGCTTCACGGTGCCGTTCCCGACCGGCCCGGACCAGACCGCGCCGAGCGTCCCCGGCAACCTGCGCGTCACCGGCAGCACCGACACCACCGTCGCGCTCGCCTGGAACGCCTCCACCGACAACGTCGGCGTCGCCGGCTACCGCGTGTCCCGCGTCAACGGCTCCGGCTCGACCGCGATCGGCACCACCGGCACGCTCGCTTTCACCGCCACCGGCCTGACCGCGTCGACCTCGTACACCTTCACCGTCGCCGCCTACGACGCGGCCGGCAACACGTCCGGCGCCTCCAACGCCGTCACCGTCACCACCGCGCCGCCGCCGAACACGAACACCAACCTGGCTCAGGGCCGCCCCACGTCGGAGAGCAGCCACACCCAGGTGTACGGCAGCGGCAACGCCGTCGACGGCAACACCGGCACCTACTGGGAGAGCGCCAACAACGCCTGGCCGCAGTGGCTCCAGGTCGACCTCGGCGCCGCCACCGCCGCCCGCCGCGTCGTGCTCACGCTGCCGTCGAACTGGGGCACCCGCAACCAGACGCTGTCCGTCACCGACGGCGCCACCGGCACGACGATCGTCGGCTCCGCCACCTACACGTTCAACCAGTCGACCGGCAACACCGTCACCATCACCCTGCCCAACACCACCAGCGTCCGCTACCTCCGCCTGAACTTCACCGCCAACACCGGCTGGCCCGCCGGCCAGGTCTCGGAGTTCCGCGTCTACACGGGCTGACCCCGAACCCCCCTGACCGACGCCGACGGTCGGGGCCCAGGGCGGGTGGCGACCAGGCGTCCGGCCGCCACCCGCCCGCTGCAACGCTGTAATGCTGGACTTCCCCCCACCGCTGCCGCGGCGGGGCCCGGCGGGGATTCTCACCCGCACCCCAATGCGCCGCTCCGCGACGCACTGCCCGCGCCGAGACGCGAGGCAGACCAAGCGCCGCATGCGCGCCGCATCGGGTGGTCGCCCTCCGCCGTTCCCCATGATCCGGAAGACTTTTTGTCGTTATAGCAGCGATAAGTCTTCCGGATCATGAGAATCTTGCGGCGCCCGTGATGCTCCACCGGTGGCCGTCTCATGATCCCGTGCGGTTCCGGTAGCCCCGGCTACCAAACCGCACGGGATCACTGGCGGTGTGCCCGGGCAGAGCCCATGCCTCCAACTGGTCACCGCATTGGACAGCCTCGTCGCGCACTGCCAACGCGAATCGTCGACGCCGCCGGCTCGCCTGGGCCGACTGCCGCCAGCCGTTGCTGAAACGGCACCAGGCGGCCGCGCTGCTGACGTGGATCGTCGACGCCGCTGGCCGTCTAGGGCCGACTGCCGCCGACCGTTGCTGAGACGGCACCAGGCGGCCGGGCTGCTGACGTGGGTTGTCGACGCCGCCGGTCCTCGAGGATCGCTTGCCGCTTGCCGCTGTTGGAGGCAGCAACCGCTGGCCGCTCCGCCGACGCCATTACCGGAGCCCGCTGGCACAGCTGGTCATCCTGACCCCGCCGGCCGCTACCGGGGCAGAACCCGTTGGCCGCGCCGCCGACGTGCCCGTTGACGCCGCCGGTCCCCCTGGGCCCCCGCCCACGCCCGCCGTCAGCCGCTACCCATGGCAGTGCCCGCCGGTCGCGCCGTCGATGTGGACCGTCGGCGCCGCCGTTCTTCTGAGGCTGCCCGCCACCGGCAGTCAGCCGCCGCACCAGCCGCTGTTCGAGGTGGCGCCTGCTGGTCGCACTGCGGACGTAGGTCGTCGTCGCCGCTGGCCCTCCTGGGGCGCCTGCCGTCAGCAGCTAGGCGCTACCGGTGGCAGTGCCCGCCAGCCGCGCCGATGACGTGGACCGTCGGCGTGTCGGTCCTCCTGAGGCTGCCCGCCGCCGGCAGCCAGCCGCCGCACCAGCCGCTGCTCGAGGTGGCGCCTGCTGGTCGCACTGCGGACATAGGTCGTCGTCGCCGCCGGCCCTCCTGGGGCGCCTGCCGTCAGCAGCTAGGCGCTACCGGTGGCAGTGCCCGCCAGCCGCGCCGATGACGTGGACCGTCGGCGTGTCGGTCCACCTGAGACTGCCCGCCACCGCAGTCAGCCGTTGCTGGTGGTGGTGCCTGCTGGTTGCGCTGTGGACGGGGGTCGTTGGTGTCGGTCGGTTGTTCTGAGGTCGTTGCCGCATGCCGCTGCTGGAGGTGGCGCCCGCTGGCAGCATTGCCGGTGCCATTCGTCGGGGGCAGGTGGCGTCGCTGGGCTGCCGCAGCATGTGGTCGGGCACGGCCCGTCGGGCGTCGCAGGAGCAGCGCACGCAACACCGTCTCCGGCCGAAGACCTCGGGCGTGCGTCGGCGGATTACGGGGTGTGGCGGGGCGCTGATTCGACGGGCGGCCAGCGGGGTGTGGAGTGTGGTCACATGGGCGGCTCGGCGGTGCAGCGGTCGAGCCACTCGTCCATCAGGGCCTCGAACAGGGTGGGCTGGTCGATCTGGAGGTTGTGGCCGGCGACGTCGAGGACGGCGAACGTGGCGCGCGGGTAGTGGGGGAGCAGTGCGTACTGGTCGGCGTAGCCGACGGACGAGTCCTGGCGGCCGCACAGGATCAGCGTCGGGCGTCCGAACGGTGCCGGGCCCTCCGGTCCGTCGGTCAGGTGCCAGCGCTGCTCGAAGCGGGCGATCGCCGCGTGGTCGGTGAGCTGGATGGCGGGCGCGATCTCGTCGTGGAAGCGGTGCAGCGTCTGCGGGGTCTGGACGACGGCTCCGTCGGTGTAGGCGGCCCGGGTGGTGGGGTCGAGGTCGTCGAGGAGGCCTGGGGTGGAGCGCAGCACCTGGTGCGGCGGGCGGACCCGAAGGTCGCGGTCGAGGGTCTGGCCGACGGGGCAGAGGAGGGCCAGGCCGAGGACCTGGTCGGGCAGGGCGCGGGCGACGGCGCGGGCCAGGTAGCCGCCGAAGGACTCGCCGATGAGGAGGAACGGCGCGGCGCCCAGGACGGCGCCGATGAGGGTCAGGACGGCGGCGAGGATGTCGTCGGTGGTGGTGGCGGTGCCGGCGGGGGTGCGGCCCATGCCGGGCAGGTCGGGGTAGAGCCGCCGGTAGCCGGGGCGGCGGGTGAAGAGGGGCTCCAGGCAGCCGGACATGATGCGGTGGTCGACGGTCCAGCCGTGCAGGGCGAGCACCGGGGTGCCGGCGCCGTGCGTGACGAGGTGCATGCCAGCATCGTGCCCGAGAGGTACGACAATTTCGGCGTGGACGACGAGAAGGCGCTCGGGCCTAGACACGTGGCCGGCCCGCTCGTCGACGCCGCTGCGCGGCTGAGGACGGGTGCCGGAGGTCAGGACTGGTGCAGCAGCGCGTCGCCGACGGCGCCGTACGGGCGGGTGGCGTTGCCGCAGGTGCCCTTCGTGCGCAGCGCGGACAGGGTCAGCGTGCGGGCGGCGGTGACGTCGACGTCGAGCGGTGCCGAGGACGTCCGGCTCACGGACACCGTCGCCGCGTCCTTGCCGTCGACCTCGACGACCAGCTTGATGACGACGTCCTTCGGTGTGATGGCGTCGAGTCCGGCGGTACCGGTGAAGCGCTTGAACTTGCCGTCCAGCGCAAACGTCACCGCCGACGGCTTGCCCTCGCAGCCGACCCAGAAGCCGGTCGAGTCGGCGAAGTGGACGCCGTTGAGGGTGCTGTCGTAGGCGCGGCCCGAGGAGCCCTGGTCGGAGGCGGTCCGGCCGGCGTCGTGCAGCGGCATGTCGCCCCTCGCCGCCGTCGTCATCTCGTCGCGGAACCCGTTCACCCACGGCGCGACCGTGCCGGCGCAGATGGCGAACAGGCCGGCCACGAACGCGAGGGTGCTCAGCACCCGGATGGCCGGCGAGGGCGTGCGAGCATCGTTGCGCGCACCCCCCCGAGAAACGAAGCTCCGATCTTGTCAGAGTCCCTGTGTGAACGGAATCCAGGCGGGCAACAGGTAGGACATGGCGGATCTTCAGTGGCTCGGCGTCGTCCGGCACGGCCAGTCGACCGGAAACGTGCTTGCGCAAGAGGCCGAGGCGGGTGGACTCGAGGAGATCGCCATCCCGGAACGTGACGCCGACGTCCCGCTGTCCGGGCTCGGCCGCGAGCAGGCGCAGGCCGTCGGGCAGTGGCTCGCCGGCCTGCCTGTGCACGAGCGTCCCCAGGTGGCGGTCGTCTCGCCGTACCTGCGGACGAGGCAGACCGCCGAGCTGGCGCTGGCCGGGATGGACGTCCCGGCCGTGCTCGACGAGCGGCTCCGCGACCGGGAGCTCGGCGTCCTCGACCTGCTCACCGCCCGCGGCGTCGAGGCGCGGCTGCCGGTGGAGGCCGCCCGGCGCCGCCGGCTCGGCAAGTTCTACTACCGGCCGCCGGGCGGCGAGTCCTGGGCCGACGTGCTGCTGCGGCTGCGGTCGCTACTCGGCGACGTGCGGGGCGCGCACCCGGGCGGCCGGGTCGTCCTGTTCGGCCACGAGGCGATCGTCATGCTCGTGCGGTACCTCGTCGAAGGCCTCGACGAAGCGACCCTGATGCGGCTCTCCCGGGAAAGCGCGCTCGGCAACTGCTCGATCAGCAGCTGGCGCTCCGACGGCGAGCGGCTGCGGCCCGAACGCTTCAACGCCGTGGAGCACCTGCACCGCGAGGGCACCCCGGCGACGCGGCAGGAGGACGTCAATGCCGACATCTGAACCGCGCACCATCACGCCGGGCCTGCTCCGCGACTGGCCGCTGCCGGGGACCGCGAAGGCGGGGACGGCCGGCAAGGAGGGCCGCGGCACGGTGCTCGTCATCGGCGGCTCCCGCTCCACGCCGGGCGCCGTCCTCCTCGCGGGGGTCGCGTCGCTGCGGGCCGGTGCAGGACGCTTGCAGCTCGCGGTCACCGAAGGTACCGCGACCGCGCTGAGCATCGCGGTGCCCGAGGCCGCCGTCGTCGGGTTGCCCGAGACGAGGTCCGGCAGCGTGGCCGGAGACGTGCCGAAGCGGCTGCTCGACCTCGCCGCCGAGGCCGACGCCGTCGCGATCGGCCCCGGACTCGACGACATCGACGAGACCGCCACCCTGCTCGGCGCGGTCCTCGACGCGGTGCGCCCCGACGCCGGCGTGGTCCTCGACGCGTACGCGCTGGGCGCGCTCAGCCACGACCCGCGGCTCCTCGCCGGCCGCCGGATGCGCGTCGTGCTCACGCCGAACGTCACCGAGGCCGGCTACCTACTCGGACGGCCCGGCGCCGCCGGCGACGACCTCGCGGCCGTCGCCGTGGAGGTCGCGCGACGCTGTTCGGCGGTGGTCACGCTGTACGGCACGGTCGCCGCACCCGGAGGCGGCATCTGGACCGAGGAGAGCGGCGACGCCGGCCTCGGCACCTCGGGCAGCGGCGACGTCCTCGCCGGGGTGGTCGCCGGTCTGCTGGCCCGCGGCGCCGACCCCGAGCAGGCCGCGTGCTGGGGCACCTGGGCGCACGCGGTCAGCGGCCAGCGCCTCGCACCGCACCACGGCCGGACCGGTTTCCTGGCCCGCGAGCTCCTCGACGAGGTCGCCTACACCCTGGGTACCGTCTGACCCGCAAGCCGCTTGCAGCCCCGCCCCACGGCCAGCGGGCCGGCGCGGGTGGTTGACGCGGGAAGTCGCGTGCGCTTGGCTGTGCGGCGTGGTGAGCCGATTCGTGGACGAGCGGGAGATCACCGACGCCGGTGACCTGAGCCCGGTCGAGCGTGAGCAGCTGCGTGTGGCCGGCCGGCTGTACGACGGCGAGGACCTCGACGCGGAGGCCCGGCTGTCCGACGACGACCAGGACGAGTCCGGCTTCCGCGGGTTCTGCTGGCTGCGGCGGGTGGTCGACGGCGACGAGCCCAGGTTCGACGCGTGGCTGTACCAGGTGGACAGCGGCACCGTCTTCCGCGCCGGCACGACCGAGGTCGTCGCCGAGGTCATCCAGTTCGGCCTGGAGTGCGACGACCCGGACGTGCGCCGGGAACTCGGTCCCGCGATGGTCGCCGCCGGCATCCTCCCCAAGTCGGACTCGTCGTATCCGGAGTTCGCCGACCTGCTCCGCGAGCAGGAGCAGTAGCGGACCGCGCCCAGGAGCGGTAGCGGATCCTGAGCAACCCTGGACGCCGCCGTCGGTGTCAGGTGGTTGTGGCAACGGATGTCGAGGTTAGTCGCGCGTACGTGACGGGACGGCTGCCGGCGCTGCGCCGGATCGCGTACCGCCGTGGGCGGCAGGACCAGCAGCGGCGCCGTCGACGCGCGGGTGGCGCTGCTCGACGAGCTGCCGCCGCGCCGCCGTGCCGTGGTCGTGCTGCGGTACCGCTGCGACCTCTCCGTCGAGGAGACCGCGCGGGAGCTCGGATGCCGCACCGGCACCGTGAAGAGCCAGGCGGCGCGGCCCTCGACACGCTGCGGGAGCGCATGACCGTCCAGGAGGAGTCACCGTGGACCAGCTGACCGACGAACTGCGCCGCCTCGACCCGCCGCACCCGCCGCCGCGCGTCGACCTCGACGCCGTCGTGCGCCGGGCGCGCCGCCACCGGACCAGGACCCGGCTGCTCGTCGCCGTCGCGGCGGTGGTGGTCGTCGCGGCGGCGGCCGTGCCGCTGGTCGTGGACCGGGACCGCGACGGCGGCGCCGCCGCGCAGCCGCCGGCGACGTGCGAGCCCACCGGCGCGGTCACCCGGCCGCCGGCGAGCACCGAGGCGGAGGACGCGGCCCGGCGGCTCGAGGCCGTGACCGAGGGCATGCTGACGCCGGCGCTTGCCGAGCCGCTCGGCCGGGCGCTGCCGGGTGCGACGCTGCAGGACGCGATCAGCTGCGAGCGGGGGATGGCGTTCCACGCGGACGGCGGCCGGTTCGTGGCGGCGGTCGTCGTCGCCGACGCCGCCGGCGTGTCCCGCGTCGACGCCGAGGTGTCGAAGGAGGCCGAGCCCGCCGGGGCCGGGTGCGCCGCCGGCAGCACCTGCGAGCGGAGCGTGGAGGCGGACGGCACAGTCGTCCGGGTCACGGCCGACCTCGGCGGCGGCGCCGTGCGGCGCACCGTCGACGCGTACCGGCGCGACGGCGTGCACGTCCGGGTCACCGCAGCGAACTTCGATACGGGCGCGGACGGCGCCGTCACCACGACCCGGCCCGAGCCGCCGCTGGACATGACGCAGCTGGTCGGCCTCAGCCGTGCCGCGCACCTGACGCTGTGACCGCGATCCGCTCCAGGTGGTGCAGCAGCGCCGCGGTGTCGGTCGGGGAGATGTGCGCCGTGTCGGTGTGCGCGGTGCAGCGCAGGCCGCCCGGGGTGTCCTCGACGTCGAGGATCATCGGCTCGAAGCCCGGCGCGTCCCGGCGGACCGTCCAGTCGAACACCGTCCCCGGCAGCGCCGCCGCGATCTCCGCCGCCGTCGGGGCCGGGCCGCCCGCACCGGCCGGAGGGTCGCGGCGGTCGTTGAGGAAGCAGCCGATCTCCAGCCGCTCGCCCCGCTCGGCGCCGACCCGGTCGACGAGCGCGAACAGGTCCCGCTGGTCGAAGTACGCGTGCTTGTAGGCACTCATCGTCGCCCGCTTCGCATGCGCCAGCACCTCCTCGAAACCCCCGTCGCCGGCAGCGAAACCGGCAACGGAGCCGGCAGCCGCAGCGGAGCCGGCAACGGAACCGGCAGCCGCAGCGGAGCCGGCAGCGACCGGCACCTGGCAGAGGCCGGCCTGCACGGCGGTGCAGACCACGTCGGCGAGGCCGGGGCGGAAGCGGTTGCTGACCAGGGGGCGGACGACGACCGGGTCGACGCCGCACGTCGCGTGCACGGCGAGGGCGAACACGGCGAGCAGCACCGCCGACGGGTCCGCGCCGGTCCGCGCGGTCAGCGCCCGCAACGCCAGGGGCAGCGCCGCCGAGTCGAGAACGCCGCGCCAGTACCGCGGCCGCCGCGCCGCAACAGGCTTGCGGAAGCGCGCCGGCGGCATCGTCCGCAGGATGGACTCGAAGTGCCGCTGCGCGGCCTCGTTCTGGCGGCGGCCGGCCGGGGACAGCTGCCACTGCGCCTGGTCGAGGGGCTGCCGGCCCTCGACCGGCGCGGCCGGCCGCGCGGCGACGTCGCGGAGCATCGCCTGCGCGCCGGCGCCGTCGGCCGCGAAGTGCGAGATGAGCGCGACGACGTGACTCGGCACGCCGCCGTGCAGCACCGCCGCCATCCGGATCGGGTACTCGGCCGTGAAGTCGAGCGGCGCGTCCCGGAACCGCGCGGCGACGAGATCGGCCAGGGCGGACGGGTCGGCGCCGCGCGTGTCGTACACCTGCAGCGTCGCCGAACCGGAGGCGTGGACCTCCTGCGTCGGGGTGCCGCCGCCGGGCGGGATCCGCAGCAGCGTCCGCAGCGACGGGTGCCGGCTCAGGTGGTGCCGCAGCTCGCCGGCGAGGTCCTCGACGGTCGTGCCGGGCCGCACCGGCAGCGCGCCGCCGATCGGCATCCAGTGGCCGAGGGTCGTGACCGCGTTCCAGCTCTCGATCTGCCCCCAGGACAGCGGCCCGCTCCCGGCACCCGGCCCTTCGAAGACCACCGGGACGTGCTCGGCCACGGCACAAGCGGCAGCCGGGACGTGACCGGCCACGGCACGAGCGGCGGCCGGGACGTGATCGGCTTCGGCGCGAGCGGCGGCCGGGACGGGGGCTTCAACAGGCGCGTGGTTCATGGCGGCGGAGCCTAACGATGCAGGCGCGCACCTTTCAGTATCCTGTCGACGGCGTTGCGCGGCCCGTGGACCGCGATCCCGGCGAGCCGGAGATCTGCCTGGTGCACGGCCCGGACGGCGGCCCGGTTGTCCTCGTCGTTGCCGGTCTTGAACAGCTCCTCCGTGAACGTTGCACACGCGACCGACCGTTCCGCGTGCTGCACGGCCCTGCGGTGCGCCACGGCGAGGGTGGTCGCGTCGCCCTCGAAGACCATGACGGGCTGGCCGAACATCGGCAGGTACCGGTTGCCGTCGGCGTCGGCGTAGTCCTCGCCGAGCAGCTGCGGCGCGGTGCCGGCGATGCCGCTGACGACGAACGCGGTGACGTTGAGGCGCTGCCAGACCGCCAGGTCGTCCCGCAGCAGCACCGCGATCTTCGTGGGAGACGTCATGCCGTCAGCGTGCCCGGGCCGGCCGGGGTGGTCTTGTACGTTGTGCACATGGAGCTCGTCACCGCGTGGCGGCCCAGCGTGCCCGGGATCGCCGAGGTGTTCCACGCGCACTTCGTGGACCACGCGTACCCGCCGCACGTGCACGACGCGTGGACGCTGCTCATCGTCGACGAGGGCGCGATCCGCTTCGACCTGGACCGCCACCACCGCGGCGCGGCCGGCGCGTCGGTGACGCTGCTGCCGCCGGACGTGCCGCACGACGGGCGGGCCGCGACCGGCGACGGGTTCCGCAAGCGGGTGCTGTACCTGGACACGACCGTCCTCGACGCGGGCCTCGCCGGCGCCGCCGTGGACCGTCCCGGCGTCGACGATCCGCTGCTGCGGCAGCGCATCCACCAGCTCCACCTGGCCCTGGACGCGCCGGGTGAGGAGCTGGAGGCGGAGAGCCGGCTGACCCTGATCCGCGACCGCCTGCAAGGACATTTCGGCCGGCACGTAATTCCGGGCCCGCCCGCACGGGGAGTCGCGGGCGGGCTGCGGGAGTTGCTCGACGCGCGGACCCGGGAGGGCGTCACCCTCGTCGAGGCGGCCGCGCTGCTGGGGTGCCACCCGGGGCACCTGGTCCGGTCGTTCACCGCGACCTTCGGCCTGCCGCCGCACCGGTACCTGGTGGGCCGCCGGGTCGAGCAGGCCCGCCGGCTGCTGCTCAGCGGCCGCCGCCCCGCGGACGTGGCCGCGGAGGTCGGGTTTCACGATCAGTCACACCTGCACCGGCACTTCGTCCGGCACGTCGGGGTCACCCCGGCCCGCTACGCGGCCCACGGTGGGGTGCCGAAGACGCTGCCGTCGGCGCGGTAGGCGGTGAACCCCGCGGCGACCGAGACGTACACCTCGGCGGGCTCGCTGCCCGGGTTGTGGGCGGCGATCGGCGAGCCGGCCGGCACGACGACCGAGTCGCCGGCGCCGAGCACCTCACCGCCGGGCGTGACCCGCAGCTGCCCCGACAGCACCATGAACACCTCGTCGCGATCGATGCTGTGCGGCATCGACTCGTGGCCCGCGGCGACGGTCAGCCGCCACGCGCACACCTGGTGGGACCCGTTGCTGGGCCCCGAGAACACCGTGAACCTGGATCCGTCGAGCTCGAATCGCGGCGCGTCGGCCGCACGGACGATACTCATAGTTGTCCCCCTTGAAGGTCGCCTGCAAGGTCTCCTTGAAGGCCGTCCCCAAAAGCTAAACCAGGTTTCGTACTTTGTAAACGGGGTTTCGTATGTCTGATCTCACGCCCGAGGAACTGCGTGCGCTGCCGCTCGGCCGGCTGCTGCTGCACGCGCACCGGCGGGCCCAGGCGGCGTCCCTGGCCAAGCTCCAGGCGGGCGGGCACGGCGAGATCCGCCTCGGGCACGTGCCGGTGATCACGAGCCTGGACCCGGCCGGCATCAGGATCACGGACCTGGCGGCGAAGGCCGGCATGACCCGGCAGATGGCGGGCCGCCTGGTGAAGGAGCTCGAGGCGAGCGGTTACGTGTCGAGCCGTCCGGACCCGAGCGACCAGCGGGCGGTGATCGTGGCGCTGACCGACCGTGGCACGGCGTTCCTCGCCGACGCGCCGGCGGCGATGGCGGCGGTCGACGGTGACTTCGCGGCCCTGCTGGGCGCGGACGAGCTGGCCCGCCTCCGCGAGTCGCTCCTGCGGATCAGTGCCACCTGAGCGGCCCGTCCTTCTGGGCGCGGACGAGCTGGCCCGCCTCCGCGAGTCGCTCCTGCGGATCAGTGCCACCTGAGCGGCCCGTCCTCGATCAGGTAGCGGATCTGGTCGTCATGGCGACCGGATCCGCGATCCGATCACCGCGGGGTGAGCGGAGCGGGGAAGGGGTCAGGCGGCGTCGGTGGCCAGGCGGAGCTGGCGGAGGCGCCGGTCAGCGGCGGCGGCGTTGCGGTGCAGCCGGTCGGTCTCGGCGCTGAGCAGGTCTCGGCCGGGGACGGTGAGCCGGTAGTAGCGGCGCAGCCGGGACGCGACGACCTCCTCCCGGTCGACCTCGATGAGGCCGTCCACCCGGAGCCGGTCGAGGATGCCGTAGAGCGTGCCGGCCTGGAGGCGGACGCGGTCGTCGGAGATTCGCCGCACGTCCTCCAGGACGCTGTAGCCGTGCTGCGGCTCGGCCGCGAGCGCGGTCAGCACGAGGAACGTCGGTTCACGTAACGGTACGCCAGTCATGCCCATCACTATATTCAGCTCATCGATATATGACATCGACCGATCGGTCATCCGCTCGTGACGGAGATGTTCGTCAATCCTCCGGTGGCGTTGGTGACGCTGTTGGAGGAGTAGACCACGTTGAGATTTCCGGCGCACTTCGAGGTCGACGTCACGTTGACCGCGTAGCGGCCGGCGCCGCCGAGGTCGGACCTGTTGTCCCGCCACACGTTGCCGCAGCCGGAGCCGGCGACCGGGTTGTGGGTCTCGTACCCGTTGGCGAACGTGCCGGGCGGCGCGAACGTGCCGGTGTTGCCCTGGATCAGGTAGCCGGTGCCCTTCACGTCGACCCACGAGTCGGCGGAGTTCTGCCCCGCGATGCCCCGCCCGTCGAACGTGTTGCCCCGGATCACCCCGTCGACGGTGCCTTCCTTGACGTCGATGTGCTCCGCGGCCACGTACGGGCCGATGCGGTTGTCGAGCACCTGCACCCGGTCGGAGCGGTCGACGCCGCCGGTGTTGCCGTGGCAGGCCCAGTTCGAGTTCGCGGAGCCGAGGTAGACGCCCTCGCCGTACGCGGGCTGCGCCGTGCCGGTGTACTCGATCGTCGAGCCGCGGAGCACTCCGTCCGAAGAGGACCGTCTGAAGTGGACGCCCTCGTCGCCGATGTGGTGCACGTACAGGCCGTCGAGCGTGACGTGCGGCGAGTCGTCGACGACGACGCCCTTCTTCGCGTTCGCGACGGTGAACCCGCTCAGCCGCCAGTACGGCGCGCCGGCGAGCCAGAAGCCGTAGCCGGGGTCCCAGCCGGGCGTCGGCACGGGGCACGACGGGCCGCTGCCAGCTCCTGCCGGGTTGGTCAGGACGGCGGTCCGCGGGCCGGTGACGGTGATCGGCGCGGCCGCGGTGCCGGGCGTCGTGCCGATGAACGACCCGTCGTACACCCCCGGCGCGAGCCGGATCGTCTGGCCGGGCCGCGCCCCCGCCAGGGCCGCCTCGAGCTGCGCGGCCGTGGAGACGTCCACAGTGGACCCACCCGGCGAGGACGGCGACGGCGAAGGCGAGGACGGCGACGGCGAAGGCGAGGGCGATGACGGGGCGGGCGAAGACGGTGAGGGTGCAGGACCGCCCGCACACGGCGCGCCGTTCACGGTGCAGTTGACCGGCACCCCCGTGCCGCTGACGTTGAACCCGAACCGGACCGTCGCGCCGGCGGCCACGGCACCGTTCCACGAGGCGTTCGCGAAACGGTGGTGCTGCCCGGTGCTGGTGCGGGTCGAGTCCCACGAGCTGCTGACCGCCGACCCTGCCGGCAGGTCGAACTCGACCACCCAGCCGCTCGCCGCCGCGTCGCCGCGGTTGGTGACGGCGAACTCGGCCCCGTACCCGCTGCCCCACACCGACGTCTGCGCGAACGTCGCCGTCAGCGACGCCGCCGCGGCGGCCGCGGTCAGGGGTGCGAGCAGCAGGACCGCGGCGCCGGCGGCGGTGAGAGCCGGCAGCACCGTGCGAGAGATCCGCATTGACCAGCCTCGTTCCGCATCGCAGCGTTCGTCTGGCTGATTAGTTAACAGTCTTTACAACTCTTGGTCAATGCCTCGCCGGTACGGGAGCGCTATCAACACGAAATGTAGCGCGATGAGCGCGAACGGTCAGAATGCCAGGGCGAGGTTGACCAGGGTGGCCGAGCACGCGTGGACCTGCTCGATCGACACCTTCTCGTCGGGGCAGTGCCCGTAGCCGACGCCCGGCCCGTACTGCACGGCCGGGATGCCCCCGATGTTCGTCAGCAGGCGCAGGTCGGAG
Source organism: Dactylosporangium sp. NPDC050588 (assembly GCF_040654975.1). Classification (NCBI taxonomy): domain Bacteria; kingdom Bacillati; phylum Actinomycetota; class Actinomycetes; order Micromonosporales; family Micromonosporaceae; genus Dactylosporangium; species Dactylosporangium sp. NPDC050588. Next base: position 90,870 of record NZ_JBFAJA010000040.1, read on the forward strand.
CCGTACGGCGCGCCCACGACCGCCGGCTCGGCGGCGAACGGGGAGCCGGCGTGGGTGGAGGTGTGCGCGTCGAGGACCCGCCGGACCAGGTCGGTGCCGGAGGGGCAGCGGCCGGACGCGAACTGCCCGCCCCACCACTCGACCGTCACCGGGTGCTCCTTCAGCCACGGGTCGGCGGCGCACGCCTCCGCGACGGTCCGCTCGAACGCGGCGCGCGCCTCGTCGACCGGCTCGTCGAGCGCGACCCCGAAGCGGCCCTCGGCGACCAGCAGGTCCGGCACCGTCGACGCCCAGTCGCCGGCCCGCACGGTGCCGATCTCCAGGGGGTACGCGATGTCCCACCGCCGCATCATCGGGTCGACCGACCGGTTCCGGGACGCCTCCAGGGCCCGCAGCACCGGGAAGACGATCTGGAACTTCTCGACCGCGCTCACGCCGCTGGTGCGGGCGCAGGCGTGCGCGGCGAGGCCCGGCACCCGCAGCCGGAAGGTGAGCGCGCCGCCGTTGGCGGCCAGGACGTCCAGCGCGGTCGGCTCGGTGATGACGCACGCGTCGGCGCGCCAGCCGCGGTCGAGGGTCGCATAGGTGCCCAGGCCCCCGTCCTCCTCGCCGACGACCGCCGCGAGCAGGACGTCGCCGGGCAGCCGGGTGCCGCTGCGGTGCAGGGCGAGCAGGGCGGCCAGTGCCGCGGCGAAGCCGCCTTTCATGTCGCAGGCGCCGCGGCCGTACACGTGACCGTCGGCGACCCGCCCGGAGAACGGGTCGTCGGACCAGGTCGACAGGTCACCGGGCGGGACCACGTCGAGGTGCCCGTTGAACATGAGCGTGCGGCCGCCGCCGGTGCCGGGCAGCCGGGCGACGAGCCCCCACGCCTCGGACCGCTCGACCTCCATGCCGGGGAAGTCGGGGCGGCCGGCGAGGTCGGCGACGGGGATCTGCCACAGGTCGGTCTCGACGCCTTCCGCCGCGAGCAGGCCGGCGACGTGACGCACGATCTCGCCCTCCGCTTGGGTGCCACCCACACTGGGTACGCGGACCAGGTCGACGAGCGTGCGGATGGTCTCGTCGCGGGAGCTGAGGAGAGCGTTGTGGACGTCCATCCGGGCAATGTATGTCGTTGACGCTGCTGTCGTACAACATCCTGACCGGTGCGAACGGCGGGCGGCTGGACGCCGTGTGCGAGGTCATCGATGCCGCGGCGCCCGACGTCGCCGCGGTGCAGGAGCTGCGCGGCGACCCGCCCCTGGCGGAGCGCACCGGGATGCGCCTGCACGTGGCGCCGCCGCGGACCGGGCAGCCGGTCGGGCTGCTGGTCGCGCCGCGCCTGCGGATCCTGCGCCACGGCGCGGTGCCGGGAAGCTTCCATCACGGGGCGGCATGGGTGGAGATCGACACGGCGGCGGGCCCGCTGACCGTGGTCAGCACGCACCTGTTCCCCTATTGGGGCAGGATCCGCCTGTACGAGGCCCGGCTGCTCGCGGCCTTCGCCAGGCGGCGGGAGCGGGTCGTCCTGATGGGCGACTTCAACTCGCTGTCCCCGTCGTCCGGCCCGCCGGGCGACGTCCGGCGGCGGCACCGCACCTGGTTCGGGCGGGGCGGGGTGGACACCCGGGCGATGGCGCTGCTGGCCCGCCGCGGCCTGGTCGACGTGTTCCAGGCGGTCGGCGAGGGGCCGGGCTGGACGGTGCCGACGGCGCTCGGCGGCGAGGAGTTCACGCGGGCGCGGCTGGACTACATCCTGGCGTCGCCGGCGGTCGCCGGGGACTTCACGACGTGCCGTGTGGTGACCGGCGGCGGGACTGCGTCCGCGTCGGACCATTTTCCGGTGCTGGCGACGTGCGCGACGGACCCCGCGGGTCGATCTGCTCCTTGACCGGCGCCGGTCTGCGGTGCCCGCCGAGCGGCGGGTTCGCGACCCAGCGGATCACGGGGCCCTGGCCGGGTGCGGGCAGCCAGCCCAGGAACCGCGTCCACAGCTGGTCGGCGCCCAGCTGGCGCAGGTCCTCGGCGGCGTCGGCGACCCGCAGCGCCATCATCGTGCGCAGCGCGGCGGGGCTGTCGCCGTGCTCCGCGACGAGCTGGTCGCGCTTGGCCTGGCAGGGCCACGGCTCGCGACATCCCGTGCACAGCCAGGTCGGCCGGCCCGGGATGTGCGCGATTGTCACCCCAGACTCCCGGGCCGGGCGAGCTCGAGGCGTCGCAGGGCGTAGACGAGGACCGAGTTGCGGGCGGCGACGTACTGGTCGCACGGCCACGGCTGGTGGCAGTCGCGGCACTGCTCCGCACGGTGGAGTTTGGCGGCCAGCCAGCTCTTCGGACGGGGCTGGTGGCGGCGGCGCTGGCGGACGAGCTCTTTGAGGTCCATCGCGGGGGGTCCTTGTCAGGTCGCCGATGTGGGGTGGGTGGGCAGCTCACAACGGAGCGAGGTGTGCAGGACGTGCTGGTGCGTCACCAGGGGGGTCCGGCGGCGCTGGGTGTGGCGTTTGGCGCGGTACATGGCGGCGTCGGCCCGGTGCACGGCATCGGCGAGGTGCGCGCTGGGCTCGACCGGGACCAGCCCGACCGACGTGCTGACCGAAACGACCTGACCGCCGAGCCGCATCGGGGCGGCGAGCATGTCGGCGAGCCGGGCGGCCTGCTCGTCGGGCTCCCCGTCGCGTTCGGGGATGAGGCCGGCGAACTCGTCGCCGCCGAGCCGGGCCACGATGCCCCGCCGCGGGCCCTCGCCCGCGCACGAGGCGAAGCGGTGCCCGATGGTGACCAGGACCTCGTCGCCGGCGGAGTGCCCGTAGACGTCGTTGATCTGCTTGAACCCGTCGACGTCGAGCACGACCGCGACCAGGGGGTGCGCCTGCGGGTCGCAGACGAGCTCGGCGCCCCGTGAGTAGAAGGCCCGGCGGTTGGGCAGGCCGGTCAGCGGGTCATGGCAGGCGGCGTGGCGCTCCGCGGTCAGCTGCCGTCGCAGGCGGGTCACCCGGCGCTGGGACACCCACGCCGCGCACGCTCCGGCCGCCACGGCCGCACCGGCCAGGAAGGCGAGAGGGTCCATGCGCGCGTCCTCCAAGATCGTAGCTGGGGAAGCCACCCGATCATTTGGGCACGAACGTCCGGTTCTGGTCACAAATTGTGAGCGTCCCCGCACATTCGCACATGCGCTAGCATGCGCGTTATCGGCTGCATACGCAAGAGCCGATGCACGTGCAGACGCCGATTCTCGGCAAACTTTCAACTACATGTTGCAGAGAGATGTCCATGGAGCAGACGTACAACGGGATGCCGGCCGGCGAGCTGCCGGGCGTCACCTGGCAGAAGAGCCGCCGTAGCAACCCCAGTGGCAACTGCGTCGAGCTGGCCCCCCTGCCAGACGGGACCGGCTTCGCGATGCGCAACTCGCGCGACCCGCAGGGGCCCGCGCTCATCTACACCTACGACGAGATCGCCGCCTTCATCGCCGGCGCCCGCGACGGCGACTTCGACAACCTGCTGGACGGCTGAGGATGTGACGGTCGGGGCGGGCTCGCTGGAGATACCGCCGATCGATGCGAGCCCACTCCCGCTTACTGTCGGGTCATGGCATGCTTACTCCGGCTCGCCCACGGGACGGCACCATCATGGGAAGGTTCGCCAGGACGGACCGCTCAGGAACGGATCGCCGCGGGGCCAGTGGGTGACAGGGCGGCGTCCAGGACTCGGAGGCAGTAGGTGACGACCGGAACACCGGAAGGCGGCGCGGCCGGAGGCCCCACGGTCCTCCGGATGCTGCTGGGCGCCCATCTGCGCCGGCTCCGTGAGGCGCAGGGCGTGACCCGCGAGGACGCCGGCTGGGAGATCCGCTCGTCGGAGTCGAAGATCAGCCGGATGGAGCTCGGCCGCGTCGGCTTCAAGGAGCGCGACGTCGCCGACCTGCTCACCCTGTACGGGCTCGACGACGACGAGGAGCGCACCCGGCTGCTCGCCCTCGCCCGCGACGCCAACAACCCCGGCTGGTGGCACCGCTTCGGCGACGTGCTGCCCAACTGGTTCCAGTCCTACCTCGGGCTCGAGGCCGCCGCGGCCCTCATCCGCACGTACGAGGTCCAGTTCGTGCCGGGCCTGCTGCAGACCAAGGAGTACGCGCGGGCCGTCGTCCTGCTCGGCCACGGCCGCGCCAAGGCCGACGAGATCGACCGCCGGGTCGAGCTGCGGATGGCCCGCCAGCAGGTCCTCACCCGTGCCGACGCGCCGAAGCTGTGGGTCGTCGTCGACGAGGCCGCGCTGCGCCGCCCGATCGGCGGCACCCACGTCATGCGCGGCCAGGTCGACGCGCTGCTGGAGGCCAACACGCTGCCCAACGTGCGGCTGCAGGTCATCCCGTTCAACGCCGGCGGCCACGCCGCGGCCGGCGGCGCGTTCACCATCCTGCGCTTCCCCGACCAGGACCTGCCCGACGTCGTCTACATCGAGCAGCTCACCAGCGCCCTCTACCTCGACAAGCGCGACGACGTCGACCTGTACGCCGAGGCGATGGAGCGGCTGTGCGTCGAGGCCCGCCCGCCGACGGAGACGCAGAAGGTCCTCGAGGAGATCCGGCGCGATCTGGAGGCGTAGCAAGGGGGTAATTTCCCTTGTATGGGATCTTTGTCAGGAACCGTCGCGCTGGTCACCGGCGCCTCCAGCGGGATCGGTGAGGCGGCCGCCCTCTCGCTGGCCTCCCGCGGCGCCGCCGTCGCGCTCGCCGCCCGCCGGGCCGACCGGCTCGCCACGCTCGCGGAGCGCATCCGCGCCGACGGTGGCACCGCCCTGGTCGTCGAGGCGGACGTCACCGAGCAGTCGGCCGCCGTCGCCGCGGTACACCAGACGGTGAGCGAGCTCGGTCGGCTGGACACCCTCGTGAACAACGCCGGTGTGATGCTGCTCGGGCCCGTGGTCGACGCGCCCGTCGAGGAGTGGCAGCGCATGGTCTCCGTCAACGTCATGGGGCTCATGTACTGCGCCCACGCCGCGCTCCCGCACCTGCTCGCCGCGGCGGCCGACGGTCCGCGCCGGGTCGCCGACATGGTCAACGTCAGCTCGGTCGCGGGGCGGGTCGCCCGGAACGGCAGTGGCGTCTACAACGCCACCAAGCACGCCGTCGGCGCCTTCAGCGAGGCACTCCGCCAGGAGGTCACCGGCCGCTACGTCCGCGTGTCACTGGTCGAGCCGGGGGCCGTCGCCACCGAGCTCGCCGGGCACAACCGCCCCGAGATCCTGGAGGGCATCAAGCAGCGCTTCGCCGACATGCAGCGCCTCGAGGCCGAGGACATCGCCGACACGATCACCTACATCGTCACCCGGCCCCGGCACGTCGCGGTCAACGAGCTGCTGGTGCGACCCACGCAACAACAGGCCTGAATCCCGTTTGCTCTGCTCAAGGGCGGGCACGAGGTGGGCGAACGCGACAATCACGAGTTCTTCGGAGGAACGAATGAGTGGCGTGACCGAGACCATCGACGTCCACGTGCCCGTGCGCACCGCGTACAACCAGTGGACGCAGTTCGAGTCCTTCCCGCAGTTCATGAGCGGCGTCGAGTCGATCAGGCAGGTCGACGACCGTCGCACCCACTGGGTGACGAAGGTCGGCGGCGTCCGGCGCGAGTTCGACGCCGAGATCACCGAGCAGCACCCCGACGAGCGGATCGCCTGGAGGAGCGTCGGCGGCGACACCAAGCACGCCGGCGTCGTCACCTTCCACCGCCTCGGCGACCGGGACACCCGCGTGACCGTCCAGCTCGACTGGCAGCCCGAGGGTGTCGTGGAGAAGGCCGGCGCCGCCGTCGGCGTCGACGACCTGCAGGTGAAGACCGACGCGAAGCGATTCAAGAAGTACGTCGAGGAGCACGGCGCCGAGACCGGCCAGTCGCGGGGCGACGTCCCGCGCACGGGCCTGTAGCCGATCTCGTCGCAGGGTTTTCCGGGGGCGCCGCTTCTCGCGGCGCCCCCTTCCCGTGCCGCTCAGCGCAGCGCGCGCTCGATCCGGTCCAGGGCGTCGTTGCGGGGGGTCGCGCGGTCCAGGAGGTTGGCCTGGCCGGAGGCGAGGATGCCGGCGACGACCGGGGTCTCGGCCTTCTCGATCTCGCGGTCGGCGGCCTCGGCGGCGGCGCGGGCGATCTGTGCCGCCTCGCGGCCGGGGAGCGCCTGCCACGTCGGCAGGAGGGTGTGGTTGAGCGCGTCGTCGTACCACGGCGGCACGCTCGGCGGCGGGAGCTCGCCGGAGCGCCAGCGTCGCACCAGGGTCTGCGCCCACCGGTCCCAGAACGCGAGCTGGGCGAGCACGGTGGCGACGCTCCAGCTGGGGGTCACCGGCCGGGCGAGGTCGTCGTCGCCGAGGGAGTCGATGAGGGCGGTCAGGCGTTGCCGCGTGGCGGCGTTCTCGTCCAGGGGTACGCGTTCCACTCCTGCAACGGTAAGGGCGCCGGTGCGGGTCCGCACGGCGAGCGCGACGGCCGATTCCCGCCAGCCTCGAACCCCTTGCGTGGGACAGGATCGGGGCATGTTCACAGTGCACGCGATCGACCCCGCGATCCTGGAATCGGTGCGGGGCAAGGGAATCGACGTCTCCGGCAACCCTGTCGTGGAGCAGGACGCGAGTGGGGGCGAGCCGCTGCGGTGCTGCCTGCGCGACGCGGTGGCGGGGGAGCGGCTGATGCTGTTCGGGTTCGAACCGGTGCTGCCGGCGAGCCCGTACCGGGAGATCGGCGCCGTCCTCGCCCACGCGCGGCGGTGCGGCGGGCCCGCCGGGACCGGCTACCCGGAGGGCTGGCGCGGCCGGTCGCAGGTGCTGCGGGCCTATGACGCGCGCGGATGGATCCATCCCGCGACCCGGGTCCACGACGGCGGGGACCCGGAGGGCGTCATCGCCGACGTGTTGTCGGATGCGGCGGTGGTACGGGTGGACTCCCGCAACGTCGCCTACGGCTGCTTCATGTTCACGGTCACGCGATCCATGTGACTTATCCGACCGGAGTTATAGGGAAATCGCCCGGAAACATTGACGGACGTGCGCACGTCGTGATCTGATCCCGACCCAGAGGATTTCTCACATTCGATGGGATCGAGGAAACCGCCGTGTCCGTGTTCCGTCGTACCGCGCTCGTCGTGGCGGGCGTGCTGGTCTCCGCCGGCGCGGCGGTCGTGCCGGCGCTGCCCGCCGCGGCCGCCCTGCCGACCGCCGCCGTCGCCCTCGGCGACAGCTTCATCAGCGGGGAGGGCGCCGGCAGCTACCAGCCGGTCGTCGACGTCAACGGCGTCGCGCAGCCGTTCCCCGGCTGGTCGGCGCCCAACACCAACGCCTTCTTCTGCCACCGCTCCGCCAACGCGTCGCTCAACCAGGCGGCGCTGCCCGGCATCCAGGCCCGCTTCAACCTGGCGTGCTCCGGCGGCCGCCCGCACGACATCGCCAACCCGTCCGGCGCCCGCGACAAGGGCCGCTCCGTCGCCGCGCAGCTCGACCAGCTCCGGGCCGTCGCGCAGACCCACGACATCGACCTGGTGCTGATCGGGCTCGGCTCCAACAACAGCTCGTTCACGTTCGGCGACGTGGCCGAGAAGTGCGCGAACCGGTTCATCGCCGACGCGTGGACCGGCTGGTGGGAGTTCTGGGCCTACCTGAACGGCCCGGTCGAGCAGGAGCCGTGCACGGCCGCCGACCTGGCGACCGCGGCGCAGGTCCAGGCGGCGACCGCCGAGACGATCGCCGCCGCCCGGCAGATCATCGCCACCCTCGACCAGATCGACGCCGACGGGCAGCACCGGGTGGTGTTCCAGGACTACACGAACCCGCTGCCGCTGGACCTCGACCAGACCTACTGGGAGGAGGACGGCCGGCAGGACGACCGGGACAAGTTCCGCGACCTCGGCGCCGAGCGGTACGCCGCCGGCTGCCCGATCCACCGGGCCAGCCTCGCGCCCGGGCACGGCTTCTCGCAGGGCCTCGGCACGATCGTGCGCACGACCCGGGACACCCTCGCCGCCGAGTTCCCCGGCGACGACCTGGTCTACCTCGACGTGCAGCACGCCTTCGACGGCGCGCGGCTCTGCGAGCGCTCCGGCAGCCCCGGCAACGCCCTGGCCACCCCGATCCGCCTGCAGGACGGCGCCTCGGGCGTGTTCGTGACCAGCCTCGCCGGCAAGGACAAGATCGCCATCCAGCGGATCGCGAACACCTGCGTCACGTACTTCCAGACCTGCCAGGAGTCGTGGCACCCCAGCGCCGCCGGCCACGCCGTCCTCGGCAAGTGCCTCACCGGCGCCGCCTCGGCCACCGCCCGCACCGTCACCTGCACCCGCAAGCCCGACGGCACGATCGTCACGGCCTGACCCACCGGGCGCCCCTTGCCACCCCGGACGGCAAGGGGCGCCCCACCGTTTCCTGGTGCCTCCGGTGCGCCATGGCGGGCACGCTACCGGCGCAGGGCGCGCTCGTAGCAGACGGACAGGGTGGAGCCCGCGTAGACGCCGAAGAGCGGGATCTCGTGATAGCCCTCGCGCCGGTAGAAGCGCTGGGCGTCGGGCTGCTCGGTGCCGGTCTCCAGGCGCAGCGTCGTCCAGCCGCGGGCCAGGGCGGCGTCCTCCAGGCCGCGCAGGATCGGGGTCGCGACGCCGGTGCCGCGGGCGTCCGGGACCACGTACATCCGCTTGACCTCGGCGGAGGTCGCGTCGAGGTGCCGCAGCGCCCCGCAGCCGACCGGGCCGCGGCCGGCGGTCGCGACCAGGAACAGGTCGATGTCGTCGCCGGACGGCGGGCCGCCCGGCTCGTGGTCGTCGCTGCCGTAGCGGGCGTCGAGCTCGGCCCGCTGCGCGGCGCGCAGGGCGGCCCCGTCCGGGTCGTCCCAGCCCCGCTCCTCGATGATCCAGTCGGTCATGGCTGGTACCGTAACAGTTGTTACGAGACGGATGGAGTGCGACGCGTGCCACACGAGGAGCGGCTGTCGAAGGCGGTCTGGGACGTCCTCGCGGAGCAGGGCCTGGAGCGGCTGACGATCCGCGCCGTGGCCGCCGCCGCGGGCTGCACGACCGGCCTCGTCATGCACAGGTTCCCCAACCGGCGGGCGCTGCTGCGGCACGCCCGGCAGCTGCTGCACGAGACGACCAAGGCCCGCGTCGAGACCCTGGAGGCCGCCGCGGCCTCGCCCCGCGCCGCGCTGCGCGCGATCCTGCACCAGGGGCTCGCCCTCGACCCGCAGACGGTCGCGGAGAGCACCGTCTGGCTCGGGTTCCTCGCCGCGGCCGTCGCCGACGAGGAGCTCACCGACCTGCACCGGGTCAACAGCCGGGCGTGGCGGACGAGGGTCGGCCGGCTCGTCGAGACGTGCGGCCCGCCGCAGGACCCGGCCACCGTCACCGTCGCGCTCATCGCCATGGTGGAGGGCGCGGCGGCGTTCGCGGCGGCCGACCCGTCGGCGTATCCGCCGGCCGTGCAGGAGGCGATGCTGGACTCCGCGCTCGCCGCCTTCGGCCTGTCGGAGGACCCCGGCGGGCGGCGCTAGCGCGGGCTCTTCCGGCGGATCGTGTACTCCAGGCGCAGGAACGGCAGCCCGAACACCGCGAACGCGTGCACGGCCCGCAGCTCACCGTTGTCGACGTACACGTCGAGCTCCTCGGCGAAGCCGCTCACCGCAAGGGTCGTCAGCTCGCGGGTGTCCGCGTCGATGTGGCTCAGGTAGTGCCCGGTCTGCCCGTCGTGCGCGGAGCTGGTGAGGACCAGCCCGTGCTCGCGCTGCCGCGGCGCGAGCGTCGCGGTGAAGTTCGCCTGCGGCAACGGGAAGCCCACGCTGACATAGCCGCGGCCCTCATGCCGGTACGTCGTGTAGATGCCGACGTAGATCGGCTCGTCGGTGTCGGCGTAGCTGCGGATCCAGCCGCGGGTCTGCAGGCCGTCGCCGGTGGTGACGGTGTCGATGCGGCTGCGGACCCCGCGCAGCGCCTCCCGCTGGTTCATCGGCACGTTCGCCTGCCCGAGCGGCCGGGCGACGAGGTTGCGGTACAGCAGATACCCGGGCCGCACCCAGGCCCGCCAGCGCGGCACGATGTCGAGCGTGAACCGGGTCGTGTGCTCGTAGAACTCCCGCACGAGCGGCGGCACCGCGCCGGGGTCGAAGCCCGGCCCCGCGAGGACGTCGAGGTCGGCGACGATGCCGACGTCCGGCGCCGCCTCCCGGTACGTGCCGCCGGTCGCCTCGGCGAGCGCCCGGACGTAACCGGTGCCGACATACCTGGTCCGCGCCTCGAGGGGCACGACGAACGGCAGCCGCTCCGCCGGCACCCGCTCCGCGAGGAGGCTGACCTGCGGATCCCGGAACACCAGCTGCGACACCGTCCGGAACGCCACGACGCTCGCCGCGGCGACCTGCGCCGGCGGCCGGTCGCGCAGCGCCGCGCCGACGGCGAGCCCGACCACCGGCCCGAGCGCCACCTTGTGCGGCCTGATCCCCATCGCCCCGGCGACCGCGCCGCTCGCCACACCCACCGCGAGCGGGCTCGCGCCGGCCTTGCCGGCGGCCCACCCGACCGGTGCCGCGATCGCGCCGCTGGCCGCGACCCGCGACCACACCGCGGGGATCTCGCCCGGCCGCTGCCTGGCCCGCGCGAGCGCGTCGACGCCCGCCAGGGCGCCGGCGCCCAGCACCGCACCCGCGACCGCGCCGCGCGGCCCGCGGTGCGCCCCGAGGGCCGCGCCGGCCAGCGCGCCCATCGCCGCGGCGAACCCGATCCCCTGCGCCCGCTTCGCGTCCATGGCGTCTGTTGTACACGTGGGCCGTCCGGCGGCGCCGCCCGGTCGGTGGCCGCCGGGTGTGGTGCAAATTCGTCTGATTTTTGAGAAATACCCACTTTGTCGGTCAGGTGCCATAGCGTCCCGTTGGAGTGGATCAATCAAGCGCACCAGGGACCAGGGGCATGATGTCGCCAAGGAACTTCCGATCGCGTCGATTGGCGGCGGCATGCGCCGTCGCGTCATTGCTGGCACTGATCGGGCTGTCCGCGCCCGCCTCGGCGGACCCCGGCACCGGGCGCGGCCCGTCGCCGCGGGCCACCACCGAGGCCCGGGACGCCAGGCCCGCCACCGGCGAGCCCACCGGCAAGCCGGCCGCCGTCAGGTCCGGCAGCGCGAAGGCGGGCACCAAGGCCAGCACCAAGGCCGGCGACAAGACGAACCTCAAGACGAACGGCAAGACGAACGCCAAGACCGGCGACAAGGCGGGCGGCAAGGCCGGCAAGAGCGGGGCGGCGGGCAAGGGGAGCCCCAGCACGCCGGCCGGTGCCGGCAGCCCGGCCGCGACGGCTCGGTCAGGCTCGGCCGGCGCCGGTGCCAGCGCCTCCGCCGCCGGCAAGACCGTGCACGGGTTCGCGCGGACGCTCTCGACGCACGCGCGGCCGGCCGCCCCCGGGCTGACGGCGCCGCCGCCTCCGCCGGCACCCTGGCACGGCAACGGCGTCCCGGGGACGGCGACCGTCGAGGCGACGCCGAGCCCCGGCGGGGTCGGCGAGCCGCTCTCGCCGACCATCACCTCGATCGTCGAGACCACGACGACGTTCACGGTGGCGTGGACCGCGGCCCCGGGTGCCACGAGCTACCTGGTGAGCGTCAACGGCAACGGCATCTCCCAGTGCACGGTCAGCCCGTGCACGTTCTCCAACCTGATCTTCCCCGGCGTCAACCGGGTGGTCGTGTACGCGTACGTGGGCGGCCAGCCCCGGTCCAGCGCCGTCTGGCTGGCGCAGCTGCTGACCGCGGCCGGCGTGCCGCAGGTGTCGTCCTCCCGGACCGGCACGACCATCACGATCAGCTACCAGCCCGCCAGCGGCGAGACCGGCATCGACGACTACGAGACGGTCGCCACGGTCTCCGGCAGCAACCCGGTGGTGACGGTGCCGTGCACCGTGGCCACCGCCAACTCCTGCACCATCGCCGGGGAGGCCGGCACGTCCTACCAGGTCAAGGTCCGGGCCCACAACAGCGTCGGCTGGTCGACCTACCAGACCACCACGGTCACCGTCCCGCCGGTGCCCCCCGCGCCGACCGCGCAGGCCACGGTCAGCGGCACCAGCGTCACGGTCACCTGGGCCGAGCAGCTCGGCGTCACCGGGATCGTCGGGCACACCGTCCTGGTCAACCGGTCCGACGGCGGGAGCCCGGTCCCCGTGGCGTGCAACGCCCCGGCGACGGTCGAGGCCGCCAACCCGCCCGGTTGGGTGATCGGATCGTCGTGCACCTTCACCGGCGTCGTCGGCGCCACGTACTCGGTCGAGGTCCGCAGCTACAACTCCACCGGCCCGTCGACGGCCGGCACCACCACGGCGGTCCTCGCCAGCGCGCCCGCGGCCCCGGCCGTGACGACGTCGGTCTCCGGCAGCGCGATCACCGTCAACTGGACGCCGGGCAGCGACGGCGGCGCGGCGATCACCAGCTACGTGGTGACGCTGGTGCCGCAGAGCGCCCCGCTGACGCCGACGCTGCCCTGCGCCCCGCCGCTCGGCGCGCCGACGCCGCCGGTCAGCTGCACCGCGACCGGCGTGCCCGGCCAGACGTACGACGTCGCGGTCGCCGCGGTCAACGTCGCCGGCACCTCCACCGCCGGCACCTCCACCGCCGCGGTCGCCGCGGTCGCCCCGGCCGCGCCGACGGTCACCACCGGCACGTCCGGCACCACGATCACGGTCAACTGGACCCCGAACGCCACCGGCGGCGCGGCGATCACCGCGTACCAGGCGACGGTCACCCGGCAGGGCATGCCGGCGACGGTGCTGACCTGCACCCCGGCAACGCCGACGAGCACGACCTGCAGCACCACCGGCGCGCCCGGCTCGGTGTACGACGTCGTCGTCACCGCGACGAACAGCGCCGGCACCTCCCTGGGCGGGACCGCCACGGCGACGGTGGCGGCGGTCGCCCCGTCGGCGCCGACCGTGTCGCCCACCGTCTCCGGCAGCGTCATCACCGTCGCGTGGACGCCGAACTTCAACGGCGGCGCGGCGATCACCAGCTACGTGGTGACGCTGGTGCCGCAGAGCGCCCCGCTGACGCCGTCGCTGACCTGCACCCCGCCGCCCGGTGGACCGACGCCGCCGGTCAGCTGCACCGCGACCGGTGTGCCCGGCGAGACCTACGACGTCGAGGTCGTCGCAGTGAACAGCGCCGGCAGCTCCACCGCCGGCACCGGCACCATCACGGCCGCCGCGGTCGCCCCGGCCGCGCCGACGGTGACCGCCGCGTCGTCGGGCACCACGATCACGGTCAACTGGAGCCCGAACGCCACCGGCGGGGCGCCGATCAGCGCGTACCAGGTCACCGTGACCCGGCAGGGCACCCCGGCCACCGTGCTGACCTGCATGCCCGCGACCCCGACCGGCACCACGTGCAGCGCCACGGGCGTGCCCGGCGCGACCTACGACGTCGCCGTCACGGCGCAGAACAACGCCGGGGTCTCGGTCGGCGGCACCGCGTCGGTGACCCTCGAGGCCGCGGTGCCGGCCGCCCCGGCGGTCAGCGCCTCGGTCGACGGCGGCCTGATCAAGGTGGCCTGGACGCCGGGTGAGACCGGCGGCGCGCCGATCCTGTCCTACACGGTGACGGTGTCCCGCTCCGGCGGCGCCGGCCCGGCCGCGCCGGACTGCGCCACCGCGACGCCGCTCGCCACCACCTGCAGTTTCGCTGGTATCCCCGGTGCCGGCTACACCGTGTCGGTGGCCGCGGTCAACGTCAAGGGCGCCTCGCCGACCGGCACGGCATCCGTCACGGCGCCGGCGGTCACCGCCCCGGTCGTGACCGTCGTGCCCGGCGACACGACGATCGACGTGACGTGGACGGTGCCCCAGCCGGCCGGCGCGGTCACCGGGTACACCGTGACGGCGACCCCCGCGACGGGCGCACCGGTCACCGCGACGGTCACCGGCGGCTCGACGACGAGCCACAAGCTGACCGGCGTGACCAACAAGGTCACCTACCAGGTGACGGTGGCCGCGACGGTGGCCGAGGGCGACGCGACGGCCAGCGCCCCGCTCGCGGTCACGCCGGCGGCACCCGTGACGGTGCCGGCGACCGTGCCGCCGACGGCCGTCGACGGCGTCCTCACGTCGAGCGCCGGCACGGCACTGCCGAGCGCGGGCCGGCCGACGACCCTGGTCGGCACCGGGTTCGCACCGCGGACGTGGGTGCAGCTGCTGGTCTTCTCCAGCCCGACCGCGCTGGGCACCGCCCTCACCGACGAGAACGGGTCGTTCAGCAAGCAGGTGACCGTGCCGGCCGGCCTGGCCGGCGAGCACACGTTCGTCTCGATGGGCACCGACCCGTCCGGCACCCTGCGGGTGCTGAAGCTGGCGGTCACCGTCGGGGCCGCCCCGGCGGACGTCTCCGCGCCGGGCACCGGCGGTGGCGGCCTGCCCGTCACCGGCCCGCCGGTCACGCTCCTGACCCTCGCGGCGCTCGCGCTGATCGCCGGCGGTGCCGCGAGCCGGGCCGCGGGCAGCCAGATGCTCGCCGAGCGGCTGCGCGCGCTGCCGTTCCGCAGGCGTCGCTGACCGGGAAGCTGCCGGCCGGTCCCCGTCCGAGGGGTCCGGCCGGTCGCCGTCAGTAGCGGGCGGCGTACGTGGTCGGGGGCTCGCCGAACATGGCGGCGAAGTCCCTGCTGAGGTGGGCCTGGTCGACGTACCCGAGGTCGGCGGCGAGGCCGGCCCAGTCGACCGGGGCGCCGGGCGCGGCGGCCAGCACGTCGGTCACCTCCTGCAGGCGGAAGCGGCGCAGCAGCCACTTCGGGCTGACACCGACGTGCTCGGCGAAGAGGCGTTGCAGGTGCCGTACGCCCAGCCCGCACGCGCCGGCCAGATCGTCGACGCGGCGGAGGCCAGGAGTGGCGGCGGCGTGGCGTACACATGCGGCGGCCGCGTCACCGGCGGGGTCGGGCGGCGGGAGCACCCCGGCGAGGAAGGCGTCGACGGTCGCGCTGTCGCCGGGCGGCACGGCGGGGATGCCGGGGAAGACCTCCGCGGCGCGGACGGTGCGTCCCGTCAGGGAGCTCACGGGCGCACCGAGGAACCGGCGGAACGCGCCCGGGACGAACGCGACACCCTGGACGCCGCCGGCGCCGTGCAGCATCCGGGTGAAGTGACGCCGGTGGACGCCGCGGAGCAGGGGCTCGCCGCCGGTGGGAAACGTCAGCTGCACGCTCGGCGTCGGCGGGAGCAGCTGGCGGTAGCCGGGCTGGCCAGTCAGGTCCCAGGTCGCCCACCAGTGCCGGGCGACGACCCCCTCCAGGACCGGCGACGGCGCCGCGGCGCCGTGCCGCTGGAACGCCGACCACGCACCGCCCAGCTCCCTCGGGTCGCGCACCCCGCAAGGGTAGCCGTCGCGTTTGTCCAAGACCCGCGCGTGCCGCGGCGCCTACCGTTGCGCCGATGGAAGGACACCTGCTCATCGGCCTCGCCACTCCGGTGACCCTGAAGATCGTGGACGGCATCGACTCCCTGGACGCGGCGACGCCGTGCACCGGGTGGGACGTCCGGGCGCTCGTCAACCACCTGCTGCACTGGGCGCCGGCCCTGACCGGCGCCGCCCGCAAGGAGACCGTCGACCCGGGCCCAGAACAGGACCGCACCGCCGGCGACTGGCGCGCCCTGCTGCGCGCCCACCTCGAGTCGCTCACCACGGCCTGGACCGCCCCCGCGGCGTGGTCGGGCACCACCCGGATGGGCGGCCCGATGGACCTGCCCGCGGACATGGTCGGCGGCATGGTCCTCGGCGAGCTGGTCCTGCACGGCTGGGACCTCGCCCGCGCCACCGGCGTCGCCCCCCACTGGGACGATGTCGTTGTGCAGCGGGTGTACGAGGAGGTCGCCCGCACCGCCGACATGGGCCGCCAGATGAACGTGTACGGCGCCGAGGTCCCCGTCCCTCTGGCCGCCCCGCCGCTGTCCCGCGCCCTGGCCCTCAGCGGCCGCAACCCGTCCTGGACCCCCTGACCGCCCGTGCGATCAACCGCCTAGCTGTGCGGATGCATCGCGCAACGCCTACCAGGAGCTGACGGGCTGCGGCACGGGCCCGACAGCGACTTCCCAGCGGTGCATGATTCGCCCCCAGGCCACGGCCCGCCGGATCGCGCCGCGGCGGCTGGAAGACGCCAGGCCATGGGGCGGCGGGTCGCGGAACGGTGTGCGAGGGACGCCTGGTCCACGGAGCGCCGGGTCGTGGGGCCCGGCAGTGGAGTGCGCCTCTGGCCTTGGGCGGTGTGTTCCGGAGCGGCGGGTGGAAGGCGCGCCCGGTCTTGGGGTGGCGGGTCGCGACGCGGTGCGTGAAGGGCGCCTTGTCTGCGCAGTGGCGGGTCGTAGGGCGGCGGGTGCAAGGCGCGCCTGGTCTTGGGTCGCGGCGCGGTGTGGAGTGCGCCTGCTCCACGGGTCGGCGGGTCGCGGGGCGGTGCGCGAGGTGCTGACCGCGGGTCCGGCGGGCTCGGCAAGGTGGTGTGGAAGGCGCCTGGTCCACGGAGCGGCGGGTCGCGGCGTGGTGCGTGAAGGGCTCCTGGTCTGCGCAGCGGGTCGCGCAGCGGTGTGTGCCGGGTCGCGATGCGGCGGGCGAAGGCTCGGCAAGGTGGTGTGGAGGGCGCCTGGTCCTCCACGGAGCGGCGGGTCCGCGGCGTGGTGCGTGAAGGGCTCCTGGTCTGCGCAGCGGCGGGTCGCGCAGCTGTCGCGGCTTCCTGAAGACTGACCCCCAGCGGGTTTTTGAATCTTGACCCCTCCTCTTTGATGATCTTGGAGGGTGTTGAGCGTGGAGGACT